>DAOVQI010000374.1 GCA_030628785.1 Bacteroidota bacterium | reverse complement strand
TGGGGTTTGTGGTTCTTGGTTCTTGGTTCCGGGTTCCGGGTTACGGGTTTTGGTTTTCGGCTTTTTGCTCTTTACTTTTTACCCTGTGAAATAATTTTGCTTGCAAAATTGCTCCGCATTTCACTGGGTGAACTTTTGCCCCTGTTAAATGCTGCTTCGCAGCAGTGGCTCCGCCACTATTTCACAGGGTAAACTTTTATCTTTTGCCTTGTTTAAAGTTTGTGGTTCTGGTTTCCGGGTGACCAAATGTTTAATATACTAACCAAATTCTCCTCCTTAGAAAGGAGGAGCACCCGACCAACGGGAGGGGGAGGTGGTTGATTCATGTTTATTCACACCCTTGAAACATTGAAATTGATTATAGCTGCAACTGGTATTTAAGAAAGACTCACTTTCTGATAAAAACCAACTTTATGATTGACAAAACACTCTCACTTACGATCCTTCCGGATAAATTAGCCGTTTACCACCTGGATAAAAATGCTGGCCTGCCTCAATGGGTAAACAAGAAACATCTTTTCTTTTGGTCAATTACTAAAACAACGGATGAATTATCGGTCACCTCCCCTGAAGCTCTGGTCCCTCTTGGAATCGAAGCAGTAAAAGGATGGAAAGCAATAAAAATTGAAGGTCCGCTTGACCTTGCAAAAACAGGAATTCTTACCTCAATCATTAATCCATTGGCCAAAGAAAAAATCAGCACCTTTGTAATATCAACTTTTGAAACGGATTACATCCTTATAAAAGAAGACAAGCTGGATAAAGCAGTTGAAGTCCTTGGTAAATTGTATTTAATTCAGAATTCCTCACTATGAAATTAACACATCAGATCCGTGAAATTAAATGAAATAAATACCCCAGATAAATATAAATCAGGAATTTACTTTATCCATATACTTTTAATTTAAATTTATGCGGTATAATTGTTTTTATTTTTGCTAAAAATCTAAATTATAATCAAAATGAACCTAAAAATCAACCTTTTATCCCTGTTAATAATAGTTTCTTCATTTACAATGACCCTTGCCCAGCAAGACTTTCCGACTGATCTGGAAAACCCAAAGATGTTTAACCAGAACAAGGAAGAGCCTCATGCCTCCCTGTTGCCATTTGATAACACGGAAGGAGTTATAGAGAATGATTGGGAAAAATCCCCGTACTATCAGTCGCTAAACGGTACCTGGAAATTCAATTGGGTAAGAAAACCAGTGGACCGCCCAAAAGAATTTTACAAACCTGTATTCAATGTAGATGACTGGGATAACATTCCGGTTCCTTCCAACTGGGAATTGCAGGGATATGGAATACCCATTTATGTCAACATACAATACGAATGGACACGTGATCCTCAACCACCCAAAGTACCCCACGATTATAACCCTGTCGGTTCATACCGGAGAAATTTTACCTTACCTGAAGTCTGGAAAGACCGGCAGGTATTTATCCACTTTGGAGCCGTTAAATCTGCTATGTATATCTGGATAAACGGTCAAAAAGTTGGATTCAGTCAGGGCTCAAAAACCCCTGCCGAGTGGGATATTACACACTATTTGAATCCTGAGGGGGAAAATGTTCTTGCCGTGCAGGTTTACCGCTGGTCAGACGGTTCCTATATCGAATGCCAGGATTTCTGGAGAATAAGCGGGATCGAAAGGGATGTTTATCTGTTTTCAACACCCAGGATCCACATCAGGGACTTTTTCGCCCTGGCTGATCTGGATGAAACCTATATAAACGGAAAACTAAATGTAACTACTGAGATAAAGCAATATGATCCTGAACTTAAAGCAAAAAACTATTTTCTGAATATAAAACTGTTCGACGAGAACATGAAACTTCTATTCGAAGAAGAGAAACCTATTGAATTGAACAACGAACAAACAACAATCCGGGTTTTTGAGAAGGATATTGAAAATCCCAAAAAATGGACAGCCGAAACACCTGCTCTCTATTCCCTGGTTCTGCAAATTAGGGATAAAAACAAGAATGTACTTGAAGCAGTGGGATGTAAAATTGGGTTCAGGAAAGTAGAAATCAAAAACGGACAATTACTGGTTAATGGTAAAGCTGTTCTTTTCAAGGGAGTCGACCGTCATGAGCATGATCAATATACCGGGCATGTTGTATCGGAAGAGTCCATGCTACATGATATTCGTTTGTTCAAACAAAACAATATTAATGCCGTACGAACCAGCCACTACCCGAATGATCCGAAATGGTATGAGTTATGTGACCAGTACGGCATCTATGTTATAGACGAAGCTAACATAGAATCTCATGGAATGGGATATGGTGAAAGAAGCCTGGCTAAAGATCCCACCTGGAAAGAAGCACATGTTGACCGAATTAAACGGATGGTTGAAAGGGATAAAAATCATCCTTCCGTTGTCATTTGGTCTATGGGAAATGAAGCGGGCGATGGCGTTAATTTTGTAGCCGGTTACAAATGGATCCATGAGCGGGATAAATCAAGACCGGTTCATTACGAAGGCGCAAGACTGGGTCCCAATACTGATATTTACTGCCCAATGTATGCCCGTATCGAACGCATTGAAAAATATGCAAGTGAAAAACAGGAAAGGCCATTGATACTTTGCGAATATGCCCATGCAATGGGGAATAGCACAGGTAACCTTCAGGATTACTGGGATGTAATTGAAAAATATGATCATCTTCAGGGAGGTTTTATCTGGGATTGGGTCGATCAGGGCCTGGTCAAAAAGAATGAAAAAGGTGAAGAATACTGGGCATATGGTGGCGACTATGGACCAAAGGATGTACCGAGTGATCAAAACTTTTGTCTCAACGGACTTGTAAATCCTGATCGCACTCCGCATCCGGGCTTGTTTGAAGTAAAGAAAGTATATCAATATGTCGGGATCCAGCCGGAGGATATTGAAAATGGAAAAGTAAGGATTACCAATAAATACGACTTTGTAAACATAAATGACTTTCATTTCAACTGGACGGTAATGGCTGATGATAAAGCCGTTGCACAGGGCACGATTTCAGATCTTAGTATACCACCCGGTGAAAGTAAAGTGGTAACCATTCCTATTCCCAAAGAACCGGTTAAACCCGGTGTAGAGTATTTTCTGAATTTCAGTGTTACCACGACCATGGAAAAACCATTAGTATCCAAAGGATATGAAATAGCAAGTGAACAGATTAAACTGCCTTTCTATGAAAAAATGGAAAAAATAGATATCACAACCCTTCCATCTCTTAATTTGAAAGACAGTAAAGAAAGATTGGTGGTAAAAGGTGAAAACTTTCAGATTAGTTTCAACAAAATAACCGGGGATATAGACTCCTGGCAATTCAGAGAAAATG
>DAOVQI010000080.1 GCA_030628785.1 Bacteroidota bacterium | reverse complement strand
TGTTCTAGTTTTATAGCGGAATCCAAAACGCTTAGATATATTTTCAGAAAATCAAAGCGATATGCATGACTACGGTATTCTTTCCTTAATACCACCCGTTATAGCGATTGTATTGGCCATTCGCACCAGGCAGGTCTTTGTTTCGCTACTCTTTGGTATTTGGCTCGGTTGGGTCATCATCGACGATTTTCATATCCTGCAAGGGAGTTTTGTCACAATCGAGGCTCTGGTCGGTGTGTTCAAGGAGCCCGATCATACCCGGACTATTATGTTCAGTGCCCTCGTGGGGGCCTTAATTGTTTTTATCCAGCGATCCGGAGGGGTAGAAGGATTCATCATCCGTATAAGCCGCTTGTTAGAAAAATACGAAGCCCGTAAAACCGGAAGTAACCGGATTGTCATTCAGTTTCTGGCCTGGTTGACGGGTATGCTTATATTCGTCGAATCCAGCATTTCCGTGCTTACTGTAGGCACCTTATATCGCCCGTTATTCGACAAACTCCGGATACCTCGGGATAAACTTGCTTACATTGCCGATTCTTCTTCAGCTCCCTCCAGCATTATAATTCCCTTTAACGGTTGGGGTGCTTTCATCATGACCCTGCTGGTTGCCCAGGGATTTGACGATCCGTTTGCCACCATGATCAAGGCATTGGGTTATAATTTTTATCCCATGCTGGCCCTCCTTCTTGTGCTTATCATTATATTTTCTAAAAAGGACTTCGGTCCGATGGCCAGGTCTGAACGCAGAGCCCGAGAAGAAGGCAAACTACTGGCTGACAATGCCAAACCCATGATCTCTGATGCGATAACCTCTGTAACATCCAAGAATGGAGTAAAGCCAAAAGCTTACAACATGGTTTTACCGATCCTCACTATGGTGCTCATGATGCCTGTTTTACTGGCCTACACGGGCTGGCCTTCCGCAATGGAGAAAATGCCGGAAGCAGGAGTAGTTCAGAAAGTCTTGTTTGCCATCGGACAAGGTTCGGGAAGTACTGCCGTCCTCCTTGCAGTTATCACCTCCATCCTCCTCTCGATGGTCCTCTACCGGGTTCAGAACATCATGCGGATGAAGGAGATGGTTGAATTAACCCTGAAAGGTATCTCCGGCATGATCCCCCTGGCTTTACTTATGCTATTTGCCTTTGCTATCGGTGACGTATGTAAGGAAATGGGCACCGGGCAATATGTCGCAGATGTCTCAAAAAACTGGCTTTCACCCAAATTCGTTCCTTTTATTGTATTTCTGGTGAGTTGCTTTATTGCTTTCTCAACCGGAACTTCCTGGGGTACCTTCGCCATTATGTTAACCATCGCTATTCCCATGGCGCGAGGCCTGGATGCAAACATCTATATTACTATTGCGGCGGCTCTTGGAGGGGGTGTTTTCGGCGATCATTGTTCTCCTATCTCTGATACAACCATCCTTTCTTCCATGGCTTCAGCCAGCGATCATATCGATCATGTCAAGACGCAATTGCCTTATGCACTTGTTGCCGGGGGTATAGCGGCTCTCCTCTATCTGATAATGGGGGTTTTTTAGTCGGCTAGTCATTAAATAGAAAGTGTTTGGTCAGGAACCATAATATTTAACCCTTGTGGAATAATTTTCACCTTGATATTACCTGTGATTTCTCCCGGTTCACCATCATAATGAATAGTAGTCTTGCCGGAGAATTTAATCAATATTTTGTCAGAACGAAAAATTTCCAAATACCTTGAGCGTTCTATTTTCTTTGTCAAAAGGCGAATACCAATGTCAGCAGCCATGTAAGCAGGGAATGGACTCAAAACACAAATATCCAAAAGACCATCTTCAACACTTGCCATGGGAGAGATACAGGCATTGTTTCCCCACTGGGAGGCATTAGCCAATGTTATAAGGAAAGCCTTCCTTTTTATCTCCTGATCATCTATAATCAGGGTATATTTTTCTGGTTTATAAGCCCGGAAACCGGACAATATTATTTTAAGATAGGAAATAAATCCACGACGGTTTTGTTTTGCAAATTTATGACCGACCTCTGCATCAAAACCTATACCTGCAGTACAAAAGAATGGTTTACCATTTATCAAACCATAATCCATTTTTTTTATTGCACAATGGTTTATCACATCAATCGCCTTTTCGAATCGCATTGGAATGTGAAAATGTCTCGCCAGGCCATTGCCGGAACCGGTTGGTATAATTCCCAAAGCAATTTCAGTATCAACTAATACTCTTGCGATTTCATTAACCGTTCCATCCCCTCCAATTGCGACAATTTTTCTTATTCCTTCCCGGATTTTCCTCTTTGTGATTTCAGATACTTCACCCCTTCTGCCTGATACAATAATTTCAGCATTTTTCATATGCCGGTCGATGTACCCGGAGATCCTGGAAATTTGTTTTTCTTTTAAAGTATATCCTGAAAAAGGATTTAATATAAAAGCCGTTTTATCCAAGGTTAATAAAATTGGTGATCTTTGATTCAAATATAGAATTCCCGGTGCTTACTGGATAAAGATAATGATTTTGTGAAATTGGAAGGGAAAAGTGTTATTGGTTAGGGAATATACTTTTAGTAACAGTATTCACGTTTACTACAATAATGTGAGTTTGGTATAAATAAAAACTGTTAAGTGTTTTTTCGTGTTTTGATACACCCTCTTGAAAAAGACCCTGAAATAAATTTCTTTTGAAAACACTATTAAGGATATTATTAATCATTTTAATGATTCAATACCCTGTCGTATCATTGACACAGGTAGGAGGTAAAAGTACCTATCAGTTTTTAAATCTGCCTGTTTCAGCAAGAGCCGCTTCATTGGGCGGAAAAATAAACTCGATAAAAGATAATGACCTGTCCCTGGCATTTTATAATCCTTCTTTATTGAATTCCGGCATGGATCACCACCTTACAATCAATTACATTAGCTATTTTGCTGACATTCATTACGGATATGTTTCCTATTCCAGAACAACCAAAAAATCAGGGAGTTTTGCTGTAGGCCTTCAATACATCGATTACGGTAATTTCGTATCAGCGGATAAAACCGGCCAAATAACCGGACAATTCAGAGTATCAGAATATGCTTTTAGTCTGATGTGGGCAAGGGAAATTGACAGTTTATTCTCCGTTGGAATAAATGTAAAGCCCATTATTTCGAATGCTGAAAAATACACTTCTTTAGGACTTGCCACTGATATCGGTATTACATACCATAATCAGGATAAATTATTAACTGCAACCATTGTTGTCAGGAATTTGGGCACACAGATCACAACATATTATGGTGGAAAAAGAGAACCATTACCCTTTGAAATTCAGCTTGGTGTTTCACAAAAATTAAAACATGCACCCTTCCGGTTTTCCATTCTTGCCCAGCATCTTGAAATCCCAAAATTAACTTATAATAAGGGAGAAGGAACCAACTCCGGTAATAATCTGATTTCCGGTGATGTTCAGGAAACCAATACATTTGAGGATATTGCAGAAAATATTATGAGACATATGATATTTGGAGTTGAAATAATACCAGTTGACAACTTTTTTATTCGTTTTGGATATAACTACCGTAGAAGAAAGGAATTGCAAATACCAACAAGAATTTCAACTGTTGGGTTTTCCTGGGGTTTTGGAATTAGAATCTCAAAATTAAATCTTAGCTACGGAAGAGCAACTTACCATTTAGCAGGTGCTTCTAATCACTTTTCAATAAGTACAAACCTGTCAGAATTTAAGAATATATTATAATTTCTGTTATCGGCTTACCCATTTTATTCATTCAAGTTACAAGTTGCATGTTCCGTGTTCTTTGTTTTTGATTTTCCTATGGGATGAATGCCCTGTGGAATGGATGTTTCATAATTAATTTTCACTAACCCCGACAGGGTTACTCGCTCCCACTTTCCTTCGCTTCAACCTGCTCGTGAGAAATTCTGTTCGCTTTGCTCACAAAATGGTTCAGAACCCTGTCGGGGTTGATTTCATCAGGGAAGGAGCATATTTCACCATGGTTCAGGGATCCTTGTAATCCTTAGTACAAGCTAAAAAAACCCTTCCAGAGTCCGTAGTATATGGAAGGATTGTAACAAAAACCTCGACCCCGGAGGGGGGTGTCGAACAATAATAACCCCGGGTGGAACCCGGGGTTTAGACAAAAAAAGTGAAACCGGTCCTTTAGTTTTACATTTTTTTATTAGTAGATAATTTTTACTTTAATTTGAAAAAAAAGAATGACCCTGTAAGGGTCGAACAACAATAGCCCCGGGCGAAGCCCGGGGTAATAAAGCAGAAAAAGAAGATCGGTCCAACTACCATTGTTCATCAGTGAGAAATCGCTCCATGGACCGGAAAAGAAAAGCCTTACTATTACGTAACTTCTGCCAGTTACTATAAAAAGAATGTAAGTACGACTGCATTGAAAATCAGCCATATAGCGTATTTTACGTTTTTTTGCGTTCTTAGCGGTTAAACAAAATAAATAAAAACTTTACTTTTGAGGCAACCTTTATTTATTATCATCAAATTAGTAATTATTGTATAATTTTTTTTTCTCTTGCTGATCTGCAAAACTTTAGGGAAATTTGCGAAGTCAGTTAAATTTATCCGATTAATCCTTATATTTTCAGAATTTTGGAAAATAAAAATATCCAAAAAAAATGACTATTGCTATTGACGGTTATTCTTCTTCCGGGAAAAGTACATTTGCCAAAGCCATTGCAAAAAAGCTTAATTATCTATATATTGATAGTGGCGCTATGTACAGGGCACTGACACTATTCTGTCTTCGAAAAGGAATTATTGAAGAAGTGAAAACCAACGAAGGAAAAATAGATCAATATCTGAAAAATATAAAAATTGATTTTATATTCAATAACCGGCAGAACCGGTATGAAACTTATCTGAATGGGGAAAACGTTGAGGATGAGATCAGAAGTATTGCCGTTTCTGAACAAGTAAGCTTTATCAGTACAATAAAAAGTGCCCGGGAAAAAATGGTTGGAATTCAACGAGACCTGGGACAAAACAAAAATATTGTTATGGACGGTCGTGATATCGGAACAGTGGTATTCCCCGAAGCTGATATAAAAATTTATTTAACAGCAGATGTAGATATTCGTGCTCAAAGACGGTATAAAGAGTTGCTCGAAAAGGGTCTTAAGGTGAGTTTTGAAGAGGTAAAGAAAAATATTGTTGAAAGGGACTTTATTGATGAAAACCGGAAAGAAAGTCCGTTGAGGAAAGCAGATGATGCCATTGTTCTGGACAATAGCAATATGACTCCGGACGAACAACTTGAGTGGTTTATTAACCTGTATAATAGCATTAAGGAAAATGATAATTGAAATCGATCCGTATTCCGGTTTTTGTACAGGCGTAAAGAAAGCCATTGACAGGGCTGAAAAAGAACTCGAAAAAGGAGAGACTGTATATTGTCTTGGCGACATTGTCCATAATACACAAGAGATACTTCGCTTAAAATCAATGGGTTTAATTACCATCGATTATAAAACCTTTAAAGAGTTGAAGAATTGTAAAGTATTGTTCAGAGCCCATGGTGAACCCCCTGAATCATATGAGATTGCAAGAAAAAACAACATCCGGATTATTGATGCCACATGTTCAATTGTCTCAAGCCTTCAAAGAAAAATCAAATGTAGTTTCGATCAAATCAGTGGTGATGGGCAAATCGTTATTTTGGGCAAAGAAGACCACGCTGAGGTGATCGGATTGGTTGGTCAAACCGGAGGCAAGGCTATTGTTGTTGAACAATTGGATGATTTAAAGAAAATCGATTACACAAAACCTGTATATCTCTATACTCAAACCACAAAAGCTAAAGATCATTTCCTTAGCATGAAGGAAGAAATTAAAAACCGGATAAAGCAGGTAAAAGGTAATAATGAAGAAACTCTTTCTTCTTTCGAAACCATTTGTTTCCAGGTTCTGAACCGTGAAACCCACCTGAGAATCTTTGCCGGACAACATGATGTCATCCTTTTCATTAGTGACCCTAAAAGTTCAAACGGCAAAATGCTGTATGAAATATGCAAAAAAATTAATCCCCGGTCTTTCTTCCTTTCGAGTGAAAAGGGACTGGATTTAAATTGGATTAAAAATGTTGCATCGGTAGGAATTTGTGGCGCCACCTCTACACCTCATTGGTTAATGCAAGAGGTGAAAGATAAGATCTTGGCAGAATTTCCAATTTGTTCGGATTAGTACCTTTAATTTCAAGTTCTGTTCCCGATTTTTCGAGAGCAGAAAATTTCTAATTGACCTAATTGCTCTAATTTCTAATCAAATCCCACCCCGAAAGGTTTCGGGGCAATGTCCAGATAAAAGCAAATACTTTGAATCCAACTATCTCGCTTTACCTTATGGAGCATACATTGGGTATTGGATGTTGGTCATTTTTTAGGTAATCCGTCAGTTGACGGATAGAAATCAGGTCAATTTAAAAAATCCTTTTTGGTTCTGCCTGCCCCGCCTGTCCCGATCTATCTGGGTTCCTTTGGGAGCTTATCGTTGTTCAGTATTAATGATATGGCAAGATTTTAATTACTCCAGTATTCAATGTCAGGTGGAAACACCTGACATCATGTAAACATCGACCCCGGAGGGATCAGATTATTTGCCTGCCAAAGGCATCCTTTTGGGAGTAGATACTGGAAGGTTGTTGAGCTAAAAAACTTGTCGTTATTAATTACAAAGAAAAGAACCTCGGAGAGGTTCCATTATTGTAGAAATTACAGACAATGTACAAAAGCGCCGAAACTGCCTTAGCTGATCAGGGGTGAACTATTGCTTTCGGCGCAATGATCCAATTGATAATTTTTAGAATGACGTAGCTTGTCAAAACGTATAATTTTAAAAAAGAATCGCAATAATGTCTTCCGCATACAAAGACAAATAAACTGATTAGTTACGTTTGTTTTTATTTCATTTTTTTTCAATACTTTTACGCGTCTGTTATTAAATAAAAATAAAAATGGCAAAGGTCAAACGCATTGGTGTATTTACTTCCGGAGGAGATGCTCCGGGTATGAATGCTGCCATACGCGCTGTTACAAGAACGGCTATTTATTTCCATCTCGAAGTCATTGGCATTCGTCAAGGATACCAGGGAATGATTCAGGGAAATTTCAGAGAACTTAAGGCTCATAGTGTAAGCGACATAATTCAGAAGGGTGGTACATTTTTAAAAACAGCCCGATCAGAAGAATTCAAAACGGCTGAAGGAAGGAAAACAGCCTATGATCGACTGATAAAAGCCGGCATTGATGGAGTTGTAGCAATTGGGGGAGACGGCACCTTCACCGGTGCAAGAATTTTTAACGAAGAATATGATATCCCGTTTGTCGGAATTCCTGGCACAATCGACAATGATATATATGGTACGGATTACACAATAGGATATGATACCTGTTTAAATACAGTTATCGAAGCAGTAGATAAGATCAGGGATACTGCTAGCGCACACAATCGTCTTTTTTTTGTAGAGGTTATGGGAGCGGAAGCAGGATTTATCGCCCTTCGCAGCGGTATTGCCACCGGTGCCGAAGCAATAATGATCCCGGAATTAAAAAACCAGACCCAAAATTTGAAAAAAATCCTTGAAGAGGGTTTTAAAAGGAAAAAATCGAGTAATCTCATCATTGTTGCAGAAGGCGATGAGGAAGGAGGAGCATTTAAAATTGCAGAAAAAGTGAAAGATGATTTTAAAGACTACTCAGTCCGTGTAACCGTCCTGGGACATATTCAAAGGGGCGGATCACCTTCGGCTTTTGACAGGGTTACAGCCAGCCGGCTTGGTTATGCAGCAGTTGAAGCTCTTTTGGATGACCAGAAAAGCGTAATGGTTGGCCTCCAAAATGGGGAGGTTGTTCTTGTTCCATTTCGCAAAGCAGTTAAACTCAACAAAGATGTGAACCGGCAATTACTTGAAATCGCCGATATATTATCCCTATGATCTTATATGAAACAATCAAAGTTGTTTGTTGATGTAATCCTTCCCCTGCGATTACCAAACCTTTTTACATACAGTGTTCCTGACAATCTGAAAGACCAGGTGAAACCTGGTATCAGGGTTGTTGTCCAGTTCGGGCCTAAAAAGCTTTACTCTTCAATCATTCGGCGAATCCATACCCAAAAGCCTGAAAAATACACGACAAAAGACATCGTATCTATCCTTGACCAGGAACCGGTAATTACGGATATTCAATTTTTATTCTGGGAATGGATATCTGATTATTACATGTGTTCTCCCGGTGAGGTTATGAATGCAGCTTTCCCTTCCGGTCTGAAACTGGAAAGCGAAACACAAATTGTTTTAAATTCCCAATTCGATAAAAAACAAATATTCACATCTTCTGAAACTCAAATTCTGAATAATCTGGAAGATAAGAACGGATTATCGATAAAGGAAATTTCAAAGCAGATTGGAAGAAAAAACATATTACCCATTCTCAACGAACTCTTAACTAAGAAAACCGTTATCCTGAAAGAAACCCTGACGGAAAAATTCAGGCCAAAGTTTGAAGCATTTGTTGAAATTCATGCCGGCCTTACCACGGAAAAACTTAACGATGTTCTGGATCAGTTAGAAAAGGCTCCGAAACAATTAAATATTCTGGTTACATTTCTGAACCTCTCCGGATTCTCTGACCATAACAGTTATAAACCAATAAAAAAGAAGCTTTTATTAACGCAAGCCTCAGGCGGGATCTCGTCATTGAATGCACTCGTTAAAAAGAAAATCCTGACGATAAATCAAAGAGAGGTAAGCCGACTTTCTGCCGGCATTGAGGCAAAAGCTTCATTAAAAAAATTAAGCGCCATTCAGACACAAGCCCTGAAACAAATTCAACAGCTCTTCAGCGAAAAGGATGTTGTCCTTTTACATGGTGTAACATCTAGTGGCAAGACCGAAATTTATATACATCTCATTGATGAGCAATTGAAGAAGGGTAAACAAATATTGTATCTCCTGCCTGAGATTGCTTTAACTACTCAAATCATTAACCGGTTAAGGGAAGTTTTTGGCAATAAAGTTGGTGTTTATCACTCAAAATTCAGTAACGCTGAGAGACAAGAGATCTGGTACAATATATTGGATAAGAATAAAAAAGATGCCTACCAGATAATCCTGGGAGTCCGGTCATCTATATTTCTTCCTTTTCAAAACCTGGGACTGGTTATTATTGATGAAGAGCATGAAAATTCGTATAAACAGGCAGAACCTGCTCCCAGGTATCATGCACGCGACTCAGCCATTATGCTGGCTCATTTTTTTCATGCAAAAACCGTCTTAGGTACGGCAACACCGGCAATCGAAACCTATTTCAATACCACTACCGGAAAATTTGGATTGGTCGAAATAAATGAACGGTTTGAGAATCTCGAATTACCAAAAATAATCCTGGTAAATACACGTCAAGCGTATAAAAAACGTCAGATGACTTCTTTCTTTTCCAACACAATGTTATCTGAGATCAACGAGGCATTAAACCTTGGTGAGCAGGTTATTTTGTTCCAGAACCGGCGGGGATTCTCCCGTTTTATTGAATGTGAAACCTGTGGATGGATCCCTGGTTGTAAAAACTGTTCGGTGAGCCTAACCTATCATAAAATTAATAATAACCTGGTTTGTCATTATTGTGGTTATTCCATTCCAATTCCCGGAGCTTGCAAAAACTGTGGGAGCACCATCCTTAAAACAAAAGGGTTCGGAACAGAAAAAATCGAAGACGAGATCCGTATCCTTTTTCCCGGTGTTAAAACCGAAAGGATGGATCTTGACACCACAAGAACCAAAAGATCGTATGAAAAAATAATCAACAACTTCGAAAACAACAATATTAACATACTGGTTGGCACCCAGATGATCTCAAAAGGTTTGGATTTTTGTAATGTAAGTATAGTCGGAATTCTGAATGCCGACAATCTGTTGAATTTTCCCGATTTCAGGGCTTACGAAAGGAGCTTCCAGCTAATGGCACAGGTAAGTGGCAGGTCGGGCAGAAAAAATAAGCAGGGTAAGGTCATCATTCAAACTTCAGATCCAAATCATACCATCATTCAGGATGTCCTGAATAACGATTTTCA
>DAOVQI010000285.1 GCA_030628785.1 Bacteroidota bacterium | reverse complement strand
TTCCCCATGCCCCTTGTATCTTCTTCTCAATCTCAACCTTAACCTTCATCCCTTCACAGACTCTGCCAGGTCTTTCAGACCCTGGCAGGTCTCTCCCAGTCTCAATCCCGTCCTCAGCGCCCTGCTCTCCGCTCTTCGCCCCATGCCCCTTGCTCCTTGCTCCATGCTTTCCATATCCATCCACCCCTACATCCGTCGGACCGACTCAAGCCTGCCCGAAAGAATGAATTCTTTCATTCAGGCGGGCGGTCGGACGGATTTCCCCCTTCCTCAGCTTTAGCCTCAATCTCAATCTCAACCTTAACCTTATCCTTATCCTTTATCTCTTCAGCAGCCACAGATACGCGTCTTCCAGGGATGGCCGGACTACTTTTGCCTGTTCAACGGGCTGGTCTTCTGAAAGACACCTAACCCTGATCTGATCCCCATCCCGCATGTGGTGTACAATGAGAAGATCTTTTTGCAGCGACTCAAAACGTTCGGTTGGAACATGAAACTGCCATACATGCCCCTCTGCAATCTTTGTCATGTCAACCGGGTCGCCTAAATATTTTACCCTCCCCCGGTTGAGAACAGCTACCTTATTGCAGGAGCTGGAAATATCCTCAATGATGTGGGTTGAGAAGATAACAATACGTTCGCGGCTTAGTTCTACCAATAAATTACGGAACCTTATCCTTTCACGGGGATCCAGTCCTGCAGTAGGCTCGTCAACGACCAATATCCGTGGTAAATGCAACAATATTTGCGCAATTCCCATACGTTGTTTCATTCCGCCGGAGAACGATCCTATCTTTTCATGTTTATGTTCATCCATATGAACAGCACCGAGGGCATAATCAACTATTTTTTCTCTTTCGGTTTTATCCAAAAGGTTTTTGAGCATCGCCTGATAATTCAGGAATTCATAAGCCGTCATATTTTCATACGTACCAAATTCCTGGGGAAGATAACCGATCAACCCCTGCAATTCTTCCCGTTTTTCGCCGGCATCAATACCATTGATCCACACCTTACCATAGCTTTGTTCCAGGATGCCACAAATAATACGCATAAGGGTTGTTTTTCCAGCCCCATTCGGACCGAGCAAGCCAAACATACCATTCCCTATTTCGAGAGAAATGCCGCTTAACGCTCTGAACGGAACCTTTTTCCTTCCAATAACCGGAATAGCCAGCACAAAATTGTAAAACCTTCTTCTGATGTCTTTGAACCTTCCCTTAAGCCGGTGAATATTAACCTCATCTTTAAACAAACGATTGGAGGTTGTATAGATGAACAGGGCCAAATACCAGACAAGTCCTATAAATATAATAAGTACAATATTTTCCCATCTTTGCTGAAATACTACCAGGTTAAACAAGGGGAAACCCCAAACAAAAAGTGCTATAAACAGGTTATTTAATTTGCGGAGTGGACTTTTACCTTTCTTTTCAGACAGATTTACGAGTAAGCTTCCGACCGGCTTCCAGATAAAAGAAAAATAAAAGTAAACCAGGTGTGAAAGCACAAAAAGCCAGAATCCACTGTCTATATAAAAATAGACGAACCAGACCACAAAGCCCAGCAAGGGTAATTGCCAGATTAACTGGTCCAGGACACGCCGGCCGGAATAGCCGGTATCCTGTCCGGTACGTTGGGCAATCTGTTTCCCTGCCTTCCATTCCCTGATGAAGCGGCTGTCGCGATCGTATATTTTTACCAGTCTTTGAATTTTAATATGTATATCCTCATCTTCTCCAATCAGCTTGGTTGTTGCCTGCCTCAAACTTGTCATAATAAAATAAGTTAGTCCGGGGATAAGGATGATAATCAGAAAAAGGTCGATAAGCTGCCAGATAAGCGTATCGACTGTGTAATAAATAAACCCGGAGCCAACTGCAAATAAGATCAATTGTATGCTTTTTATTTTCCAGTTTAGTTGCCGGATCCAGGCAAGAGATGTCTCCAACCCGGAATTCATGGTGGGAATAAACACAAGTGTTAGCAGGGTGCTGAGGGAAAGTCCTCCAATCACTGTAATAGCAAATGGAGCACCAATCGTACTTACATACTCTGCCTGTCCCATAGCAAGAGGAAACATAGCAACTATCGTAGTTATGGCTGTTATTAATATAGGACGAACCCTGGCCAGGCCTGCCGTCATTAATGCCCTGGAACGATTATAGCCATGCTTGCGTAATAATTTAGAGTAATCAATTAAAATTATTCCATTGTTAACTACCACGCCTAACAGGATTAAGAACCCTATCAGTGTGTTGGCATTTAACAGAGAGTTTCCTGTAAGGATCAAGGCTATGAATGAACCAATTGCGGCCAGTGGAATCGAGAACATCAATACTACCGGTGTGGAGAAGGACTCAAAAACAGAGGCAAGTATCATATAAATGAGAATAAATGCAGCAGCAATCAGGAAATAAAAATCTCCAAGGTCAGATTCCTCATGAAGTACCTCTACAGCAACACCCGAAGGTAAATTCAAGCTCGCAACGATCTCATCAATCTCAAAACGGGATATTTCGAGCAAATTTTTTGATTCATTTACTTCCGAAATAAAACGATAGTTCAGCTCAATCTGTTTTTCCTGGTTTACCCGGTTAATGTTTGACATTCCGGTTGCATAAATAATATCGCTTAAATTGCCCAATTCGTAAACTGCTCCTTCACTTCCTGATATCTGTAGTTGTCGCAGGTCATCCATATTTTTCCCGGCTTCCTTATCGCTGTTTCCATTTTTAATAATTATATCGTATTCCTCGGTACCTTGACTGAATTTAACTGCGGAGGGAAATTCATTTTGAAAAGAATTCAGTTCGGAAGCAATAGCGGCTAAGGAAACGTTATACTGACTCATCAACCGGGTATCAAAATAAAGATGAATTTCAGGACGGTTATCGGAAACATTCAGATTAACCGATTGAATAGAGGACAATTCTTCAAGATAGTATTGAATATCTTCTGCCACGTTTCGCATCCTATCAAAGTCCTGGCCCTTAATGACCACTTTCTCCCTTTGAACGCCGATCCCCAGAAGTCTTTGAAATTCCACTCCGGAATTTGCTCCTGAACCTCCCCTGTAACTTTGACTTGACTGGGGTTGTTCAGTACTAATTTCAGCAGAAGTAATATTTTCAACCCGTTCTTCAATATCACTTTTTATTTGAGCCAGATCCCTTTTTTTAATATCCTGATAATCTTCTTTCAAAATGATGGTAACAATCGCTTCTTCTTCTTTTATTTCACTAATAACATCTTTCTTCTCCTCAATATTCTCCACCCGCTTTTCAATTTCCGCAACCACTTTATCAGTCGATTCCAGTGTGGCACCTGTTGGCATGGTAACATAAAGGTTGAATTCAGGGGAATCAGCTTCCTCCAGTGTGTTTAGACTCAGGGCAAATGAAATCAGTACCGTAGCAAAGAAAGCAACGATGGCTCCGATAATGGTCCTGGCAGGATACCGCATGCATGATTTAAGGAATAAGACATATATCTGGATCAACCGGTTATGCAGTGAGATCCTTTCAAAAACGAACAACTTTTTCCCTTTTTGTTTTACCATAAAAAAATGGGTCATCATGGGAATAAGGAGAAGTGCAACAAACAGGGAAACCAACAATGTGGAAATAATGGAAACCCCTATGTGATTACCCATCAGTTTGATCATGTAGTTTGAAGAAAAAACAAAAGGCAGGAAAACGGTAATTGTGGTAAGGGTTGCAGCAATAACAGGCCGGCTGACTTCTTTTGTCCCAAGGAGGACTGCTTCATCAGCACTTTTATTCTGCGAAGCATGTCTGTATATATTTTCAAGTACAACAATACTGTTGTCAAGGAGCATCCCAATGGCAAGGGCCATACCAATTAGGGTAAAGATATTGATGGAAATGTTAAAGGCATAAAAGAGATTAAAGGCCGTAAAAACAGAAATAGGTATGGCAAGTGCAATGGCAATTATCAGGCGAATATTTTTGAGGAACATCCACAAAATAATAATAGCAAGAACCCCGCCGATCAATGCCAGTTGAATGACCTTATTGATGTTGTTTTCCATCACCTCGGCTGTGTTGCTCTGAATAACGATCTCAGCATCTTTTGGTTTCAATTCCTTATTCAGGTCATCAATAGTTTCGATTGTTTTATGAGAAAGGTCAATCAGGTTTACCTGGGAATCACTAATGAGTAAAAGTGTAACGGCATCTTTCCCATTTACGCGGCTATAGGAAGTTTCTTCCTTCAGCCCAAAATATATTTCAGCAATGTCTTTAAGCAACACAGGACCATTTGCCGAAACAATCAGATTTTCAAGATCGTTGATATCGCTATATTCAGCAGTAACATTTACAAAATATTGCTTATTTATTCCGGCTACCTGGCCTACAAAGACTTTTTCTCTTCCATTGGCACTAATGATACTCCCTATCCGGGAAGGGGTGATCCTATGAGCTTTGCAAGCTTCTTCGTCAAGGATGATCTCAACCGATTTCTCGCGTCCTCCATAAACCTCAACATTGGCAATTCCATCGATATTTTCAAGTTCCGGAGCAATAATCTGGTCGGTTATATTTCGTACACGGTCAATACCGCCTCCGCCACGAACCTGGAGTCCCATAAACTGATTGGCTATTTGGTCGAGATCAATTTTGCCTACATAAACCGTAAACTCTTCAGGCAGAGATGATTTCACAGCACTAATCTTTTCCTGGAGCTTTAAATAAGCATATTTGGTATTGATGTT
>DAOVQI010000023.1 GCA_030628785.1 Bacteroidota bacterium | reverse complement strand
TTGCTAGTCGATATAATTAATTCAACAATATTTATTAATCAATTATATACAATCTTCTCATTTAATATAAGCACTACAAGTAAAATTAAAGTGGATGACCCACTTTACGCACTATTTAGAAACAAAATAATTAATGATTTCGATAGTTTAGATATCTCAAAATTGTGGTATTCGAAATCAACTTACAATTCATATTTTAACGAAATCACTGTTATTGAAAAGATACATCTTATTGTTAAAAATCTATCAGTTATTATTGATAATCCACTTAAGGAATTTCTATTAAGGAAATTCTCAAAGATTCAAGTTGATAAGTTAAATTCTCTAGAAAAGACCAAATATATTAATGTATTAGAATATTTTGCCAATAATTTTGTTGGCGATGTTCGTGCACCATTTTTCCTTCCCTTGTACTTGTTATTCATCTTTGCTATTTCGACCCCTTGCCTTTGACGCTCTTTCCTAAGATTATTTTCCATCTCCGCCCCAATGGAGAGCATCTGTAACAACAGCATTACAGTTGGATTTTCTTGCCCGTTAATCAGGGATTGCATTTGAAATTGTTGAATGTACACTCCTACACCAAGCTTATGAAGTTCATCAATGGTGTTCAGAATATCCACTACTCTTCTTCCAAGCCGTGAGATTTCACTGATTAGAACAACATCAACTTTATTTACCTGGACATAATGTATTAATTTTTTGAATTCAATTCTTTCACTTGAAGTTGTGGTACCACTTACCTTTTCTGCAAAGGTTCTTTTTACATTCCATCCTTTTTGAAAGGCAATCTCATTAAAATTCATGATTTGCCGGGAATAATCCTGAGACTCTGAAGAAACCCTCGTGTATATTGCGCAATTAAATTGTGTCATATTTAGGGTATATTTATTCTTAAATTATTTCAATCAAAAATGAGGTAATTGGAGGTTAATTATTGTGTTAATTACAAGTGTACTCTAAATCTGATACATGTTTTCATCTTTACCGGCATATTCTTGACCAAAACGGACACTGATTCCTGACTATACCGGACAGTGATTCCTGCGCAAAGCGGACACTAATTCCTGCTGATTCCGGACAGCAATTCCTGATCAAAGCGGACAGCGATTCTTGCTTATTCCGGACACTTTTCCTGGCAGCAGGAACGGTTTAAATTTCAGCACTCTTTTTCTACAAATTATTTGTACTTCTGTTGGTTTAATTGTAACCAAATAAATTAATAGGAGGATCACTAAATGACAAGAAGCAGAACAAACGTGGAAAAAATTAGAGAAATACTTCGCCTTTGCCTGGAGCTTAAATTCAGCCTAAGAGATGCTGCTATCAGGCCGGAGCGGTAAGTTATATGATATTGTTTTTCACCAGCCTCTTTGGTATAATAATAACATCGGCCTGGTGGAGATTTGCCGACCAGAAATAACATATTCCGTAATTCGAAATGTACCATGTCTGGAATTTCCGGTATTATTCATAAACCATTTATAAAATAAAAGTATGGGTATATTTGATCAATATTGTCTTGTTGAAAAATTGTGGCAGAGCTGGAACTGAATTCCTTTTGTTTATAGCACGGTAATCGTTGTATACCAAATAAAAATCGATGCCCTCACGTGGATTGTACCTCAACCTGAAATTCCCGATAAATTCATCTTCAGTGTTTACATATTGGACAAGTAAAGTTGCAGACAACTTTGTGCTGAGCATATACTGAGCCTTCATATTGATTGAATGAATATTGAGTGAGTTATTTGTCACTCTGTCCGGGAAACTAAGATTATTAAATTCATAACCAGGTGAAAGTATGAAGCTGGATGAAAAGTTAAAATTGGTCATTGCTTCGAAACCCATTCTTCTTCCATCGTAAAATTGACCACCATATATATTTCCCCTGACTGATATCTTTTTGGAATCCGAAGTTCCAATTCTTGCCTCAACTCCGGTGAATGAATAATCACCTGCCTTTATCTGAATACTATCTGACAAATTAAAATCAAACAGTACACCTTCTTGCTGAATTTCGAGTGAGACATCGATATGAATATCCTTTTTTGTATTGATTTCAAAACCCGGAGATATTTGCATTGATTCAAGGTGTCCGTCTTCAAGCCGGAGATATCGTTCAGCTCTGACATTAATATTGTAGTTAAAAAACTTTGATTGTTCACCCGGAATCCATCCATAGAGTAATTGGCCATTTACTCCTTGTATACCACCTCGCATTACAAATCCAATTCCAGGATTAAACTTCTGACCTGAATAAATATAATTTAAGTTATAAGCAAATCCTTTTTCCGATCTGCGTTCCCAATTGACCATAATGAAAGATGGATCGAGAGAAGAAAGTTCACTGTCAATTTGGTCATCATAACTTTGAGCCAATTTAACATTTAAATAATCATCCCCGAAAAGTCTGAATATTCCATCAACACCATATGCGAAATTATGTTTTCCATCCATTCCGATGCGTGATGTAAAAATCCCTCCAACATAAGAGTTGGGGTTGATAACCTGCCTTCGCATTCTGATAACACCGAAATTCTCTCCGGGTATTTCCTCATGTTCTTCGGTTTGCATATCCATAAATCCCATGTCCCATTTCCCCATTCTTCCGACAAGCCTTGCACCTCCATAAATCCTGATGGGTTCACCTTGTGCGATTCCGATGTTCCTGCTGTAAAACAGGTTGTCGCTATGTCCTCCTAAACTGAAATTAAACAGGCTGGATCTTTCCTGGAAAAACATCCTCTTTTCCGGGAAAAAAAGTGAATACCGTGTCAGATTCACCTGTTGGTCATCAGCTTCGACCTGGGCAAAGTCTGTATTGGCTGTAAGGTCCAGAGTAAGATTGCTGTTGATATTATATTTAATATCAATTCCTGCATTATATTTTGGATAATCTTCTTTAACATATTCTGTCTCACCTTCATTTAGTGACCAGTCACGTGCAAAACCACCTATAACGTAAGGTGAAATATACACAGGCATAGATGGTCTGGCTCCTGCGATTTCAATTTGTTGAGCTAATGAAGGCTTATTGGTAGCCATGAAACCATACCTGGGATCGATGGCCGGATAGGTGTCTGTCTCATTGTTTGCACTTATATTGCGACTTATGATGAGTCCCATTGTTGCCACATCATTTTCCGGTTTGAACTTCAGACTTGAAAATGGGATCCTCATTTCGACATACCACCCATTATCATCCCTGGTTGTTTTCACATCCCAGAAAGTATTCCAGCTGGTATTCAATCCTCCGGGTCCTCCGGGTCCAAAGCCACCTGAGGCATCATTGGAAATAGTATAATCAGTCCGGAGTCCTGTAGGTGCGGTAAAGAATGCCAATCCATTCTCGTTATCATTATAAGTATCCAGCACAATCCCAAAAGCGTCATAACCGAAAAGCATCTCATCCCTTTTCTTTGTTGCTGCAAAAATCTTTGACGCATCTTCCATGAACAGACCTGCACCTATCCAGAGGAATTCATCGTCATAACCAATCCTTATATCACTTTTTTCTGAAGGCTGGTTTCCGGAATTAGGCCTGTGCATAGTCAAAGGGAAAAGATCCAGAGATTTCCATGCTGTTTCATTTGGAATGCCGTCAAATACAACCGGAGTAGTGAGCCTTTTAATCTTTACAGCTTCCTGGCTGATCCCGTAATTATGAAGACCTAATGATAAAACCATTATTAAAAATCCAAAAGCATTTTTGTTCATTTTTCTTATGGCTTTTCTTATTTGTATTATTGGAAATTCCGGTGATGTTGAGCCATCAGTGCCGGATTTCAATGACCACCCGCCTTGAATATAACAATTCTTACAATCAAGTTGATATTAATATACTTAATCCTGCACAAATGGGCTTCCTTTATGTAACATTAGTGGCCTAATCATAACCGGTGAGCGTGGCTCACTTTGACCGGAATTTCCACTTCAGATTCTGGTAACCGTTAGACAACGTGATTATCCGTTTTATTCCTTCGTGGAAAAAAAATTTGAGAAGAAGACCTGCTACATAAATGGAAGATTCCCATGTCGAATGAAGTTTTTAATTATCCAAATCTTCAAAACAATCCGGACTTTTTATGCTTAAAAGAAGGTAGGATCTTATATAAACATCCCGTGTTTTTTCTCCACGACAGGTGAGGTTGGTATTTTGAATTGTTCGGGGGAGGATTGATTGTTCCGTTTTGGGAAACCACTAAACCGGCAAATATCTCTGAAATCAGTATTGCAAAAGCACTTATTCAAGAAGCAAATTCTTCCTTCAATTTAAATATCGAAGTAGTAACAGGTGACGCTAATTTCGATTCCGAGGACTTTCTCAAATTTATCATTAGGGAACTAAAAGCATGGCTATTATTACGTATAATCCTAGAAACGAACAGCCTAAAGGATACCAGATCAATGGCGACAAAGTGATCTGCGAAGCAGGTCTTGCTATGTATCGCAAAGGCAAGATGCGACCTAAGAATACAGGGATCCTTTATTGCCAATATACCTGTCCCATCATTTATGATAAACAAATTCTACATCAGTATATTATGTGCCCGTTGTTTCATCCAAAATTTATTAACGGCAAAGATTGTAATACGCTTATTCGACTTGAGCCAAGCATCCGATCAGAAATTGACTATGGAACCAAGAAATTCAAAGAACTCTATAATAAACGTACATCAGTTGAACGGATTTTCTCACGCTTGCTGGCCATTGCTATGCAAAATCCAACTGTACGGGGTTATAATGCCAATCGCAATCATGTAACGATTGCACATATTGCTGTATTATTAGTTGCGTTGACAGCACATAGAGCAGGACAAAAAGATAAAATTAGATTTGTAAAATCATTTGTGCCAAATTTTTTAATTGAAAATATCTAAATTAGTTTTGTGAAGCCCTATTATATCTTTCAATACCAATTCATCAATTATACTAGCGTATGAATCCAGTGTTACTTGAATAGACGAATGTCCCAGAGTCTTAGACAAAATCCCAATATTAACCCCGTTAGCCAGCATTATTGAAACGCTAAAGGATTTTCTGGCCAAATGTGTTGTAAGATTTAAAAAGCTAAATGAAGCAATAAAGTTTGCTATGAAAAACCAAACTTTGCTAACTATCCTGGAAAGTCAGAAGGTCTAAAAAACCCAAGATTAATATCTGAAGAAGAAAGACGGAGCTGGAGGGGTTACCTCCCGGCCTGGCTCCTTCATCGGCCGCCATGCGCCTACGCTGAAGCTTCAGCGCAAGCGTAAGGCTTACCGGCGGCTCCTCCCTAAATTTACTCACTGAGTAAATTCTTATAAGCGAATTTAGATTCTTATGAATCTCCAACCTCATACAGCTTATGTTATTGAAATAAATTATATCCGAATTATTCGTTACAATTACCACTATTCGGGTAGTTGTACTACTGATAATAGGATAATAATAACTAATTTTTATAAAAAACAGGTACTTCTATTGAATTAATTTGATTGATATTCGTTATATTTGCTGAAATATTAGTAGTATGACTACTCAAAATGAGACAAAATTAAAAACTTTATTAAAAAACATGAAACCAGAGACGGTTGGTCTGGCTTCATGGTTGGAAGAGCTTGGTATATCCAGAAATTTGCAAAAACACTACCGAAATAGTGGTTGGTTGGAATCAATGGGCAGGGGGGCTTTTAAAAGACCGGGGGAAAAGGTGCAATGGCAGGGAGCCCTTTATGCTCTGCAATACCAAGCGAAACTCAATGTGTATGTTGGTGCAATAACTGCGTTATCCATGCAGGGATTTAGTCATTACTTTCGGCTGAGTGAGGAAAAGGTATTTTTGTTTTCACCACCTAAAAACAATTTGCCAAAATGGTTTCAGAGCTATAATTGGGGTAATCCAATACACCAACAAAAGACTGCCTTTTTGCCCATGGATATAGGCATAGTAGAACATGAAGAAAAAAACTTCTTCATAAAAATATCTTCTCCGGAACGTGCCATGCTTGAATGCCTATATCTGGCACCCAAAACCCTTGACCTTGTTGAGTGCTATCATTTAATGGAGGGATTGGTAAATTTAAAACCCAAACTTGTACAGGAATTACTGCAAAAATGTAATTCAGTACAGGTGAAACGACTTTTCTTATATTTATGTGAAAAGGCAAATCACCAATGGTTAAAATTTATAGATATATCATCGTTTGATTTGGGAAATGGCAATAGAAGAATTACAGAGGGTGGGGTTTACATATCAAAATATCAAATAACTATACCAAAAGAATTAGCAGAATTATGATTGCACCAGCATATCGGGCCCAGGTTGACCTCATACTCCAAATTCTGCCATATGTGGCAAAAGAAGAAATTTTTGCATTGAACGGAGGTACGGCAATAAACCTGTTTATCCGTGAATTACCCCGGTTGTCTGTTGATATGGATTTAACTTATCTTCCATTTGATACGAGGAAGTTTGCCTTTCAGAATATCCATGATGCCCTTGGAAGAATTAAAGAAACTATAGAATCGGCAATAAAAGGATTAAAAGTAACAACAGTTCCACTTAATGACGGAACTGTTGTGAAATTGAATTGTCAATACCAAAATGCTCAAATTAAGATTGAAGTTAATACAACTATTCGCGGGCATTTTTTACCTACCAGGTTTATGCAGGTAACAGATAAAGTTCAGAATGAATTCGGAAAATTTGTAGCAATAAATATAGTTTCCCATGCTGAGTTATATGGAGGAAAAATTTGTGCTGCTTTAGACAGGCAACATCCCCGAGACTTATTTGATGTAAGGCTTTTACTTGATAATGAAGGATTTTCGGATGAAGTCCGTTATGGTTTTATTGTTGGCTTATTGAGCCACTATAAACCAATTCATGAGTTAATAAGTCCAATACTAAAAGATCAAAAATCAGCGTATGATTCAAAATTCTCAGGAATGACTGCTATTGAATTTAGTTATGATGATTATGAAAATACCCGGAATCAACTTATTGAAAAGATTAATGAAAGCCTGACAGAAGAAGACAAAAAACTGATATATGGTTTTGAAAAAGGTAATCCAGACTGGGAGATATTTCCTTATAAGGTCATAAAAGACTTGCCGGCTGTGCAATGGAAACTTCTAAATATTAATAAACTAATAAAGGAAAACCCTCACAAACATGAACAGTTAGTGGGAGCTTTAAAAGATGTGCTTTTCTAAGATGTATTATGAGGATGTTTAAAATTTTTTATTAACACCTGGCTGGAAAATCCGGTGAAAGTGAGCACTTTGCTCAGGAAAGAATAAAATCACTGTACTAATTTTTGGAGTAATTATATGATAAAGTTTGTTATGAAAGACCAAACTTTGCTAACTATCGTAGAAAGGATAGTGCAAATTAAGAAAATCTAATGAGGGGGATTTACTACTTACTAATTTCTACCTATTTCATCCACCGAAGCCCAAAGGGCATAGGTGGACTACATACTTTGAGAGCGGGGCTACCTCCCGCTGGTCGGTGAGCAAAATTTAGTTTACCGTATTATATTAATCTTTTATTCCTAAAAGCGATTCCAGAGCCGGATTTCAGATATTTTTCAAATTCGTAGGCCTTATATTTATCTGTGAAGGCAATATAAGTTATTAATTCTGCAGGGAGTTTATCTTTAGTGTAGTGAACTTGACCTTTGTTATGCCTGACGATCCTGTCTTTTAAATCGTTGGTACAGCCAGTATAATAAGAGCCATCATTGCATTTTAGGATATAAACATACCACATAACGAGGTTTTTTAAGTTGTGGACTGCGTCCACCGTAGCCCGGCGAAGTGTAAAAAATAATTAAATTAAGAAAATTAATACTTACGATATAAAAAACAAAGCCCGCCTACGCTGAAGCTTCGGCGGGCGAAGGTGGAGCTGGGCGGGAGGTGTTACTCGCTTGTCCCTTCGGGACTTCGCTCGTGAACCCGGGTTGGGTGCCTAACAACTCCAAACCGATCTAACGATCTATTTTTTTCTGTTCACTCCAGTCTGGAAAGCAAGCTTTCCGCCTTTCGTTCACATAAAAAAAGATCCCGCTAAGCGGGATCGGTTTGTAGTTGTGGAGCTGGGCGGGTTCGAACCGCCGTCCAAACAAGAAACCAAAATGTTTTCTACATGCTTATCCTGTTATTGATTGTCGGGAGCAGACCGGCAGCAGGCAGCCTGCCTGAACCTTAGTTCCTTTATTTTCACCCGGTAACCGGAACCTTTACCGGACTATCCCAACTTTCCTGGTGCCTCTTGATCAGACGCCGTCAGGCAAGGCTTCTGAGAGACAGCTCGTCCCAACACCTGGTGCCGGGATTATACCTGGATCTGTCTGACAGATTAGGCAGCGAGCGCGTAATTGTTTTCGCCAGTTGATTGTTTGCAATTCAGTTTTACGGGGTAAATTGCATAGCCCGACATGCTTACAGATTAATTCATCTTGCTGTCAAATCCATGTCAGCCCCATTTTTTTGGGAATACAAAGGTACAAAAATAATACCAACTATTATGTGTAAAAAAAAGATGAAAGAAGAAAGATAATAGTGAGAATATAATAGGCTAAGGCTAAGGGCGCCTACGCTAAAGCTTCAGCGACAGCGTGCTGAGGCTAAGGAAAAGATAAAAGATACAAGGAAAAAGACAAAAGGAAAAAGTAAAAAAGAAGAATAGTAAAGCTTAGCTTGATATGACAATTAGGAAATTAAACCCTAAAGGTTATTGGTGAAAAAAGTATAACAACCTAATGACTACCGAATGACACGAGCGAAGCGAGTATATGACGGCGCAGCCAAATGACAATTGAATGAAGCCCGCAGGGCAAATGACGCGAAGGCGCAGCCTGAGCAAATTACACGAGGAGCGCAGCGAAGAGTTAATGACTGCAAAATTGGAGTTCCTGACCACAATTTGAAAATCGTATGCTACCAAAACATTAAACCCGAAACACCAAACATTCTGTAACCCGCAACTTGCAACCTGCAACTTTTTCTGTATTTTTAGAACAAATCTTAAAGATATGCTTCAAAAGAAATTAAAAATTGGAATTCTAAGGGAAACCAAATCCCCACCTGACCGACGGGTTGCCATTACACCCTTTCAAACGAAAGAAATTATCAAAAAATTCCCGAACATTGAGATCTTTATACAGACAAGTGAATTAAGGTGTTACCGGGATGAGGAATATTCAAATCAGGGATTGTCCTTAACAGAAGACTTAAGTAATTGTGATATCCTTATCGGTATAAAAGAGGTTGACATGCCCTCCATGCTTTCTGGTAAAACCTATCTTTTCTTTTCGCATACGGCAAAAAAACAATCCTATAACCGTTCATTGCTTCAGGAAATTATCAGAAAAAGAATTACATTACTTGATTATGAATACCTGACAGATAGAGATGGATTCCGGCTGGTTGCATTTGGCCGTTGGGCGGGAATTGTTGGTGCGTACAATGGATTACGGGCATGGGGGAAAAGGTTTGGAACCTATGAGCTGAAACCGGCTCACCAGTGCTTCGATTTGAAGGAGATGCTTTCTCAGTTATCAATTGTGAAACTTCCCAATATAAAAGTTTTAATTACAGGTGGAGGAAGGGTGGCAGGTGGTGCGATAGAAACTTTCACAGGGTTAAAGCTCAGACAGGTTTCCCCTGAAGAATTCCTGAACAACACGTTTAATGAATCCGTGATATGCCGTATTGATCCCTGGCATTATGCCCGGCGAAAAGATGGCGGCAAATTTGATATAAATACATTCAATCACTTCATCCGTTTTCCGGAAGAATATGAATCAACGTTTTATCCTTATACAAAAGTGACCGATATTTATATTCCTTGTCATTTTTGGGATCCTGAATCCCCTGTTTTCATGACTAAGGAAGATATGTGTGCTGAAGATTTCAAAATGCAGGTTATTACCGATGTAAGTTGTGACATCAACGGCCCTGTACCATCAACCATACGGGCATCCACTATTGCCGATCCTTTTTATGGATATAACCCTCATACGGGTAAGGAAACTGATCCCTTCGATAAAAACAATATCACCGTTATGGCGGTGGATAACCTGCCGGGGGAATTACCAAGGGATGCATCCAAAGAGTTCGGAAAAACCCTGATAGATAAAGTTTATCCTTCCTTGTTGATAGAAGATACTGAAGGCATAATCGAAAGAGCCACAATTGTTAAGAACGGGCAGCTAACGGAAAAGTTTGCTTATTTGCAGGATTTTCTTGAAGGAAAAGATTGATGGTTAGTCTCCGGTTTCCGGCATATAGTATGCAGCAGGTAGTACACAGGATGCAGATAGTAAGTATTGACAAGTATGCAGTAAGTAGTATGCAGGGTGTTGTCTTGTCCTGATATTTGTCTACGGGTTAAACATAAAATTACTCGTTCCCACAATCTAACACACATGCCACTCGTGAGGTTTTGCTGCGCAAAACGTTCACGATCCGAAATCCGTTATCCCTAAATTCTCCCCGTCCCTCAGTCTCTCAGTCTCCTCGCCTCCTTCACAGACTCTGCCAGGTTCTCCAAACCCTGGCAGGTCTCTCCACCCCCTACGCTCTTAGACTTTTATCTTGAATTTCTTCTTGTCACGGGACACCTTACTACTTACTCCATACGGCGTACTGCCTACTGCCTACTGCCTACTTGTAAAGGAGGTTATACGAGTTCTTTTAAGGCTTTGATTGTAGTAACGGGATCCTTAGATGCAAACACCGTATTACCTGCCACCAAAACATCCACTCCTGCCTCAACCAATTCACTGGCATTTGAAATATCCACTCCGCCATCTACCTGAATCAGTGCGTGACTGCCGGATTCAATAATAAGCTTTTTGAGTTTTCTGATTTTTTTGAAAGATTGAGGAATGAATTCCTGGGCTCCATACCCCGGATTTACTGACATGATGAGTATCATATCGACATCAGTAATTATTTCATCCAATACATAAACCGGGGTATGTGGATTTAACGAAACGCCGGCTTTCATTCCCAAAGATTTGATTTTTTGTACAGTGCAATGCAAATGTGTACAGGCTTCGTAATGAACAGTTAAATTAAAAATCCCTAAATCCTTAAAGTTTTCCAGGAATTTATCAGGGTTGACAATCATAAGATGTGCATCAAGGGGTTTTTGGGCATACTTTCGCACAGATTCGAGTACAGGGAATCCAAAAGAGATGTTCGGAACAAAAACACCATCCATTATATCCAGGTGAAACCAGTCTGCCTGGCTGGTGTTTACTGTGTCAATGTCTTTCTTAAGGTTACCAAAATCGGCAGCCAATAAAGAAGGGGCTACTAAATGACTCATAAATTAACCGGATTAATGTTGTATTGCAATGTACAAAAATAGATTAAGTAGAAAAAATAAAGAGAAAAAAGAACTTTTTCTCTTTATTTTTACAGCGGAAGATTTCAAGTTTGGGTCGCGAAAACACCTATCCCAGATAGGTTTTTAAAATTTTACTGCGGGCAGTATGCTTTAATCTCTTTATTGCTTTTTCTTTGATCTGTCTTACCCTTTCCCTGGTCAGGTTAAACGCTTCCCCAATTTCCTCCAGGGTAATCGGATATTTTTCGTTTAATCCATAATATAACCTGACGATATCCGCTTCACGACGCGTTAAGGTATTTAATGCGCGTTCAATTTCTTTGCGTAGTGAATCTGTTATCAATTGCTTATCAGGGCTTGGGGCATCTTTACTCAGGAGTACATCATACATATTGTTTTCCTCCCCTTTTACCAGGGGCGCATCCATTGAAATATGACGAACCGCATTTTTAATAGATATCTTAATATCCTTCGGAGTTAATTCAAGTGCCTGTGAAATTTCTAATTCGGTTGGTGGTCTTTCGAATTTCTGTTCCAGTACCGCAAGGATCTTATTAATTTTATTAATCGATCCGATTTTGTTTAAAGGTAGCCGGACAATTCTGGCCTGTTCAGCTAATGCCTGAAGAATGGATTGCCTGATCCACCAAACAGCATAAGAGATAAATTTAAAACCTCTGGTTTCATCAAACCGCTGAGCTGCCTTTATTAGTCCCAGATTCCCTTCATTTATCAAATCGGGCAAACTCAGGCCCTGGTTTTGATATTGTTTTGAAACCGAAACAACAAAGCGAAGATTGACCTTCACGAGTTGATTTAAAGCATCCAAATCACCATCCCGGATTCTTCTTGCCAGTTCAACTTCTTCTTCTGCTGTAATTAATTCAACTTTGCTTATCTCATGGAGATATTTGTCAAGCGACGGAGTGTCACGGTTGGTAACCTGTTTGACTATTTTAAGTTGGCGCATTCCTGAGTGGTTTTTAGAGCCACCTCTTATACGTATTTAACATGGTAAAAGTTACAATTCTGATTAGAAAGAATCATTTCCCAAACAGTAACTAAAATGAAGTCCGAATAAATCATAAATTTCTTCATTAATTACTGATTGTCAATAAAATAGGAAGCAGAAAGGTCAAATGTTAATAAACAGGATACAAAAGCACTTCGGTATGGAAATTCTTGTTTGACAAATAATTTGATTATTTTTTTTGGTAATTCTGAGGATTTGCTTATACTTGCAGTGAATTTCCTGATCGCTATATCAATTAGGCTTTTCCTTATCCCTTTAATTTACTTTAATCACAATATTTCCGTTTAATTGTTACTTATTTTCATCTCTATTTAATTCTTTAAACCTTAAACATTTTAAAATTTCCTGTTATAATTATGTATGATATTTTAGAATTGAACAAGAAACTTGCATCTGAGTTACGTGAAATTGCCAAGCAATTGCAGATAAAAAAAGTAGATTCCTTAAAAAAGCAGGATTTGGTCTATAAAATTCTGGATCAGCAGGCTATAACTGCAACCGAAGGAAAAAGAACAGAAAAAAGGCAACCCGGAAGAAGGGGCAAAATTCAAACTGTAAAAGTGGATAAGGATACATTTATTACGGATAAACCGGAAATTAAGGGAACTGATATAACTGCATTAACATCTTTGCCTTCTCAAAAATCCACAATGGAAGAAGCTAAAGAAAAAAAACAAACAGTAAAAAGAAGTGAATTTGCTCAGGAAGATAAAACGGTGGAATATAGGGACAGGAGAAAGGAGTATCAAAAAGAAGGAGCTCCCCGTTATCAAAAACGGCATGTAGAAAAGAAAGAAAAGACCTATGATTTTGATGGGATCATAACTTCTTCAGGAGTTTTGGAGATCATGCCTGATGGATATGGCTTTCTCAGATCAGGAGATTATAACTACCTGAATTCCCCTGATGATATATATGTTTCACAATCGCAGATAAAATTATTCGGTCTTAAAACGGGAGATATCTTAAATGGGAGTATTCGTCCACCTAAGGATGGTGAAAAATATTTTCCATTAATAAAAGTTCAGGAAATAAATGGAAGGAGTCCTGACTACATCAGGGATCGAGTTCCTTTCGATTATTTAACTCCTCTGTTCCCTGAGGAAAAGTTCACGCTTTGCAAACGCGGAGAAGGGAATCTTTCCGTTCGGGTGATTGATATGTTTACTCCTATCGGTAAAGGTCAACGTGGGTTAATTGTTTCACAACCAAAAACAGGAAAGACCATTCTGCTGCAGGATGTTGCCAATGCGATTACCAAATATCATCCTGACGTTTATTTATCAATCCTTCTTATTGACGAACGACCTGAAGAGGTCACGGATATGGCCAGAAATGTCAAAGCTGAAGTTATTGCATCAACTTTTGATGAGCCGGCTGAGAGACATGTTCGTGTTGCAAATATTGTTTTGGAGAAAGCGAAAAGAATGGTTGAGTGCGGCCATGATGTTGTTATTTTACTGGATTCGATTACCCGGTTGGCCCGGGCTTTTAATACAATTGCACCTGCATCAGGTAAGGTTCTTTCAGGTGGGGTGGATTCAAATGCACTGCAAAAGCCCAAAAGATTTTTTGGCGCAGCAAGGAATATTGAAGATGGCGGCTCGCTGACGATTCTGGCCACAGCTCTTACTGAAACCGGTTCAAAAATGGATGACGTGATTTTTGAGGAGTTTAAGGGAACGGGCAATATGGAACTTCAGCTTGACAGAAAGCTTTCCAATAAAAGAATTTATCCGTCGATTGATATTCCTTTATCAAGTACCAGGAGAGAAGAACTTTTACTTGAGAAAAACCTCCTGAACAAGATCTGGATACTGAGAAATTACCTGACTGATATGACATCTGTCGAAGCTATGGAATTCCTGCGCGACCGGTTAATGCGAACTGAATCAAATGAAGAATTCCTGATTTCAATGAACAGTCAATAAAAACCAAGGACATAGTTTCACAAATTGATTAAAAAAACCCTTAATTTTTCAGGTTTCATAAATAATTAATTAATAGTCGGCCCGCCCGTACCGAACGGTACGTTCGGGCGGGCCGACTGAAGATTGCCGACTTAAAAATGCAAAGTATAATGAAATTAGCCATTATCAAGCCATAAACATTGAACTTAGCCCCGCCTGGGCGGGGCGATCTCATGATCCGCCATCCCGATAACTATCGGGAGGCGGAGAGTAAATTCCTATACATTTTTTGATACCCTGATAAAATTCATAAAATGCCTGCCGGAAACCTGTTAATTTTACACAGGCATAAAACAAACAGAAACCGAAGATTTAATGCGAAGCAATATTTAACAGTGAATGACTGTACGGGGGTGCTTATGTAATCTTTGTTTGATTTTTTTAGTCATTGTGATTTGCGATTTATTTGTATTTTGTATTTTGATTTTTGGTCCCGATAGCTATCGGGATTAATTAGAAAAACTTCTACTTTATAGACAGACACTAATTAGATGCTTATTTGTAATCAAAATGAATTACTGAACAAGGAGTATTTTCCCTTATTGAATCTTCTTCTTCTTGCTGATTTATTTTAATTTTGCTCAACATAATATCTTTTATTAATAAACTGTTAATTAATTACTTAAGGATAACAAAATGATAAAAAAACGTAATTTTATTACATGTGATGGAAATACTGCTGCTTCGCATGTAGCTTACATGTTCAGTGAGGTTGCATGTATATATCCGATTACTCCATCTTCCACGATGGCAGAAAACGTTGATGAGTGGGCTGCCAATGGCAGGAAGAATATTTTTGGAGAGGAAGTTGTAGTGTCTGAAATGCAGTCTGAAGGAGGAGCCTCCGGTGCAGTTCATGGTGCATTGCAAGCAGGTGCTCTTTCCTCAACTTATACAGCATCCCAGGGTCTGCTTTTAATGATACCCAACATGTATAAGATAGCCGCAGAGCTTTTACCCGGTGTATTTCATGTAAGTGCCCGCAGTGTGGCTGCTCATGCTCTCTCAATTTTTGGTGATCATAGCGATATTTATGCAACCCGTCAAACAGGGTTTGCTTTGTTGGCAAGTGGCAGTGTCCAGGAGGTTATAGATCTTGCAGCAGTGTCTCATCTTTCTGCAATAAAAACCAGTTTGCCGTTCCTTCACTTTTTTGATGGATTCAGGACATCCAATGAGGTGCAAAAGGTTGAAGATATTGACCAG
>DAOVQI010000377.1 GCA_030628785.1 Bacteroidota bacterium | reverse complement strand
TAACTTTCAGGCATTACCTCTGGTTGCCGTTATCACCATGTTATCAAAGTTTCAAAACGATGTTAAGAACGCCGAAGCAGAAACGCTAAATTATCTTTATACCCAGATTGATGCCGGAGCCTTCAAGTTTAACCGGCTGCTGCCAACCATAATACCCACGACAAACTATGTATTACGTGGTAACGATTACCAGGCTGAAGTTTTTATCGCCGCTACAGATACAACACAAAAACCAGAGATCCTGATAGGTAATTACGACTCGATAGTTACATCCAGTGGCACACAATACAGAATGGTGGGTGAGTTCGATAACATACCCATCGATGAAAGAGGCCGGGGAATTTATACCAAAAAAGCCTCTTCCCTTGGACCTAAAAAATGGGGCGGATTAATTCAGTTGGTATCCCCGATTGACGGTTCAAAAACAAGCTTCTCGTTTAAATCATCTTATACTGTTGTAAAACCTAACGTTGTAGTATCAGCAACCGCAATGAATATATTGTATACAGGATTAAATAATCCCTTGGATATATCCGTACCCGGTGTTCCTGCTGAAAGAATCAGGGCAATCTCGTCAAACGGCTCCCTGAAAAAAGGTAAGGTTACATACAGCAACAGGACTTTCAGAGGGACATGGGTTTCCATACCTGCCAATTCAAGGAACACTGCCATAATAACGGTCAGGGAACAAACGGCTGATGGCCTGGTACAAACTCACGGGAAAATCGAATTCCGGGTCAAAGATCCTCCGCCACCCGTTGCCAAAGTTTCCGGACTAAAAGAAGGTAATATCAGTCAAAGTAAATTGCTGGCAGAAATAGGTGTTGCAGCCGAGGTTGAAGATTTTGATTTTGATGTAAAATACACTGTAACATCCTTTAAAGTTGGAATAAACCTAAGAGGTTACACAGATGAAAAGTCCTCCTCCAGTTACCGCATTACAAGGGAACAAAAAGATCTTATTAAACAGGTCCGCCGGGGTAATAACGTACAGTTTACAAATATCAGGGCAGTTGGCCCCTCCGGAAAAGAACACCGGTTATCACCTGTTATTCTTAAGCTAAATTAATCTGAAAAATAAAGTTATGAAAAGACTGATTATATTAATAGGGCTAATTGCTTTTACCGGGGCTTCTTTTTTATCAGCTCAGCCGAAAGGGATTTATGAAAAAGACATCACTGACAAATCGCCGGTTCCCTATCCCCATTTGAGAGAAGCCGATGTAATGTGGTCAAAAAAGTATGTAAGAATAATCGACCTGCGCGAAAAAATGAATCTTCCCTTATACTATCCTACTGAACCTATTGGTGACCGGAAGAGTTTGATCGATATAATTATGGAAGCTGTCCGGTCGGGTGAAGTAACCGTGTATGAAGCCAGATTGATGGATGATGAAATGAACAATCCTACCACTCTTGGGGAAATTGATGCAAAACTGGGAGCTAGTATTGATTCAACCTGGGTAACCGATCCGGTAACAAACCAACAAATCCTTACCGTAATCGAAAATAAAGCAAACACTCCAGAAATAAAACAATACCTTATGCAGGAAGAATGGTATTTCGACAAAAAGCATTCGGTTATGAAAGTGCGTATTTTGGGTCTGTGTCCAATCAGGTTTTATTTTAATATAGAAACGGGAAAGCCCGAAAAATCGAAAGTATTTTGGGTTTACTTTCCTGATCTGAGGAATACTCTCGTCCGTAATGAGGTCTATAATAAATACAACGATGCCCATCGGATCTCGTACGACGACCTGTTTATGCAAAGACGGTTCAGCAGCTTTATCATTTCCCAATCAAATGTATATGATAACCGACAGATTATTCAATACGAAACAGGACGCATGGCATTGCTGGAGGCTAATATAATCAAGGAATGGCTAATGAATGTGGAACACGATTTGTGGGAATATTAAAAATAGAATACAGGTAAAAAAACTCTCAGATCACTGAGAGTTTTTTTTTATATATAACTTTCACCCTTTCGGATCTTAATATCATTTACAAATTGCTTTATCTTCTGCTCATCTTCCCTCTTACAAATCAACAGCATATTTTGTGATTCAACTACAATATAACCTTCCAGCCCCTGTAAAACAACGAGTTTGTCGTCAGGCACTTTTACAAAAGAATCTTTCAGATCATAAATAAATACATTTTGGCCGGAAATTACATTGTTTTCCTTTTGTTTGGTGGAATGTTCGAAAACAGAACCCCATGTGCCCAGGTCCGACCAGCCAAAATCAGAACACAGAACAAAAACATTTTCTGCTTTTTCCATTATTCCGTAGTCTATGGAAATATTTTTACAATTGGAATATGTATTCAAAATAAAGTCCTTTTCCCTGCTTGTATTATACAATTTAATTCCTTCTGCAAATAAGACATTAACTTCCGGTAAATGTTTTTCAAAAGCCTTCATGATCGATTTTAATGACCATATAAACAGACCGGAATTCCAGAAAAAATCTCCGCTTTCGTAAAACACTTTAGCCATTTCATAATCTGGCTTTTCAGTAAAGGTTTTAACTTTTTTCAGATTCGGATTATTAAAATATGTATCTCCGTTGATTGCCTGAATATATCCGTAGCCAGTCTCCGGCCTGTCCGGAGTAATTCCCAGTGTTAAAAGAGAATCCGTTTCCTGTATAAATTCCAGACCATCCCTGATAACCCTGATAAATTCATCCTCCTTTAATATTAAATGATCAGAAGGGGCGACAATAATATTCGCCTGAGAATTTATTTGCTGAATTTTATAATTTGCATAAGCAATGCAGGGAGCGGTATTTTTTCGCAATGGCTCCAGCAATACCTGCTCCGGTTTAAGTTCTGGTAATTGCTCAAAAACAAGCTCGCCATAATCAGCATTTGTAACAATGAGAATATTTTCTTCAGGGCATATTTTAATAAACCGATCGTACGTTTGTTGTAAAAGTGTTTTCCCTGCTCCTAGAAAATCCAGAAATTGTTTTGGTTTACCGGTCCGGCTAAGAGGCCAAAATCTGCTCCCAACACCACCGGCCATAATTACACAAAAAATGTATTTATCCATGAATGGAAAGGTTTACAACCATATGGTTGAAATGACTCGCAAAGGTAAAAAAAAAATTCAATCTCAGCTTGTTAATGAAGATTGGATGGTATTAAATATAACCCCTAAAAATGCTGTATTACCTAAAATATTTGTAATTTTAAACAAAATAAAAGCCATCCAAACATGCAAGTATTCTATCACCTGGGAAGATATTTTGGTTTACTGGCAAAAGTTTTTTCAAAACCGGAGAAAGG
>DAOVQI010000300.1 GCA_030628785.1 Bacteroidota bacterium | reverse complement strand
TAAAGAAGAATTATGTTTTAATTCAAAAAATAAACACAAAGGTAAAGGAACAAGTTCAAAATGAAGACATAAAAACCTTAGCCTTAGCCTCAGCCTTAGCCTTTTATAAGAAAAGTTTTATTACATACACATAACTTATTGTAAATAAATAAACAATTTTAAAATTCCGATACGTTCAGTTAGCTTATAGAAAATGAAATAAAATGTTATAAGTTATATGTTAATTGTAAATGAATGAAATGTATCAGTTAGGCAAACGACAACAAATGACAATTTAATTACGTAAACGAAGTGAGTAAATGACCATCGAATGACTACTGAATGACCATCGATTAACCTGGAGGCTAACGCAAAGGGCGGCAGACAGTATGAATAATGCATTACCTAAAAAGGTTCCTCTTTGTCACTGTAGGATTTATTGCCCATATCATTACCGGTTTTTTCTGAAGATTCATCATTATTCATCTTCGAACCAATAGTAAAAATGGGTTGGTTTTCTCCTGGCAATGATCCTATTTCCATGTCATCCAGTTCAACAAATTTTACCATTTCCTGGCGGAACCGGAGATAAACATCTCCAACGGGTCCGTTACGGTGTTTTGCCACAATTATTTCAGCAAATCCAACCAGCGAATTTCCATCTTCGTCTTCCAGTATTCCATACCGTTCGGGACGATAAATGAAAATTACTATATCAGCATCTTGTTCTATGGCTCCTGATTCTCTCAGATCGGATAGCTGAGGCCTTTTACTTCCCGAACGCATTTCCACAGAGCGGTTTAACTGAGATAAGGCAATAATGGGCACATCCAGTTCTTTCGAGATTGCCTTAAGCGATCGTGAAATGTTGCTAACCTCTTGCTCTCTGTTGCCTTTCACATCACCTGGGCCTGTCATTAATTGCAGATAATCTACAATGATTAATTCTACTTTATGTTGCAGCTTTAATCTTCTGCATTTAGCTCTTAACTCAAATATAGATATAGCTGGCGTGTCATCGATATAAAGAGGTGCTTCAACCAGGCTTTTTATTTTGGAGTCTAATTGTTTCCACTCATTTTCATCCAGGTTCCCATTTCTAATCCGGTTTGACGGCAACTCCGTCTCACTAACAATTAACCGGGTTACTAACTGGATGGATGACATTTCCAGAGAGAAAATGGCAACGGGCTTATTATGTTCGACAGCAATATTTCTGGCCATTGAAAGCGCAAAAGCTGTTTTTCCCATAGAAGGCCGCGAAGCAATAACAATAAGGTCCGATTTCTGCCATCCTAAGGTAAGCCTGTCTAGTTTTGTATATCCGGATGGTACTCCACTTAAACTATCTTTTCTTTTACTTGCTTCTTCAATCTGATGAATGGCTTGCTGGATCAGTACATTTACTTTTGCCGTTTCTTTCTTAATATTCCCCTCTGCAATATTAAAAAGTTCTGTTTCTGAAAAATCAAGAAGATCATCCACATCAATGCTCTCATCAAAGGCTTTGTTTTGAATTTCAGATGAGATCCTGATCAGTTCCCGCTGGATATATTTCTGGGCAACAATACGGGCGTGATATTCAATATGGGCAGCAGACGCCACCCTGCTGGTTAACTGGGTAATATAAAAAGGGCCACCAACTTCTTCCAATTTTTTCCTTGCCCTCAATTCTTCAGTTACCGTAAGAATATCAATGGGTTTTTCTTTTGAGGTCAGATCAACAATAGCATTAAAGATCTTTTTATGAGCTTCCTTATAAAAGCTTTCAGGTTTTAATATATCCAGAACCGAAATTACGGCATCTTTTTCCAGCATGATCGCTCCCAGAACGGCTTCCTCAAGATCAATAGCCTGTGGTGGAATTTTTCCCAGGTCGAAGTTAACCTGATCGATACCTGATGGTTTTTTTTGATTATTTGTTAAAGCCATACGACGTAAATTTAAAAGCTACCAAAGGTAAAAAAATGAGTAAGCCATAACACATAAAAATTAACTTACTTTTAAACACAATATGTTAATTATTATATTGATTAATTGTTGAAAAAAAACAATCTTTTTTTAACCTTGTATTTACCTGATAATAATCTAATTATCAATACCTGCTCAAAAAAAATATCTTCGGTGAATAATAGATCAGATTATGGATAATAATGATAGATTTGTATTTTAAAATTTTAATTTCTCCCTTGTATGATTTGTTTTCCTAATGCAAAAATTAATATAGGTCTCGATATCATTGAAAAAAAAACAGACGGATATCATAATCTGGAGAGCTTATTCTACCCAATTGCTTTAACCGACATTTTAGAGATAGTCGAAGGAGGTGAAAGAAAAGGGCTTGGTATTCAATCTTTTAAGGTTACAGGTATAAAAATACCTGAACCTGTTGAAAAAAATCTTTGCTTTCAGGCTCACAAATTATTGAAAAATGATTTTGATCTGCCTCCCCTGCAAATTCATTTACACAAAACAATTCCAATAGGCTCCGGATTGGGAGGTGGATCTTCCGACGCTGCATTCACTATTAAACTGATTAACAAGCTTTTCAGCTTACAACTTTCCGATCAGAAATTGCTTGAATATGCGGAAAAACTGGGTAGTGATTGCCCCTTTTTTATTAATAACGTTGCTTCACTGGCATCTGGGAAAGGAAATAAGCTTACACCAATATCAATAAATTTAGAAAAGTATTATTTGGTGTTGGTATATCCAAACATACAAATCAAATCTTCCATTGCTTATCAGTATATCATCCCCGAACAAAAAGCAAAATCAATTTCAGATTTGGTGAGGCTCAAGGTACAGAAGTGGAAAGGCATGGTTGGGAATGATTTTGAAGGACCTGTATTCAGGTTATATCCCCAAATTGCAAGGGTAAAAGAAAAATTATACCACCTCGGAGCACTTTATTGCTCAATGTCCGGAAGCGGATCAGCTGTTTACGGAATTTTTAACAGCGAGATTGATACAAAAAAAATCTTTCCGGGTTATTTTGTTTGGCAGGAAAAGTTATGAGAGAGGCGATTAAGATAAATGGGAACTAGTCTGTGTGTTAGAATGAAAAAAGACAGAATGTTATTAAATGTTATTAGCAACTAATTTAATTCTATAAGGAGCATCCTTTTCATCACTTTTTGTCCCTCTTTTACATGGATATTCTTTATTACCCCATCCCTGTGAATTGTTATTCTGTTTTGCATTTTCATAGCTTCGAGTATAACCAAACAATCTCCCTTTTTCACTTTTTGCCCTTTTTTTACTTTAACTTTTTGAATGACTCCGGGTAAGAAAGTTATTAACTTTCTATCATCTATGGTTTCCCATTTTTTTCTGTTCTCAAACTTTTTGGTAAAATTTGTTTTATACCGGGTTCCCTCGATACCAAGGGATTTGAGATGCGGTTTCTTACCAGTGGTACCTTCCTTATTCATATTACCTGAATTTTTATTAGAATGGTGGAATGCCATGTTTTTTCTTCGGGCCTGAAACCGATTTATTATCAGAAACATCAATTGCGTGAAGCAATAATTTCCTTGTTTCCAAAGGTTCTATTACTGAGTCAACATATCCTCTGGCTGCTGCCACATAAGGATTCGCAAATTTTGCCTTATATTCCTTTACTATTTGTTTTCTGGCTTTATCTGGATCTTCGGCTTCACTTATTTCTTTCCTGAAAATAATGTTTGCCGCACCTTCAGGTCCCATTACCGCAATTTCGGCTGTCGGCCAGGCAAAAACAAAATCAGCACGCAAATGGCGTGAATTCATTGCAATATAGCCACCACCGTATGCTTTTCTTAAAATAACTGTAATTTTAGGGACTGTTGCTTCGCTATAAGCATAAAGAACTTTGGCTCCATGACGAATCACTCCGGCATGTTCCTGATCAACACCAGGTAAATAGCCAGGTAAGTCGACCAAAGTAATCAGCGGTATATTAAAAGCATCACAATAACGGATAAACCGTGCTGCCTTATCTGATGAATCTACGTCTAAAACCCCCGCAAGTACAAGTGGCTGATTGGCAACAAAACCAACGGTTCTGCCTCCAAGCCGGCCAAAACCAATAACTATATTGGTCGCCCATAACTCCTGGCTCTCAAAAAAATCAGAATCATCGACAATTGACCTTATCACGTCCCTGACATCATAAGGCAGGGTCGGATCATCAGGAACAATGTCGTCAACTTTATATTCCGGCTTTGGTTCCTTTGGTTCAAAAGATTTTGCCTTTTGTGAGTTATTCCAGGGAATAAAAGTAATGAGTTTTTTGATTTGCTCGAAGCATTCAGCTTCACTCCTGGCATAGAAATGAGCATTACCACTTGTTTCTGCATGGATTCTTGCGCCTCCGAGATCCTCCATTGTTATC
>DAOVQI010000182.1 GCA_030628785.1 Bacteroidota bacterium | reverse complement strand
TTGTTATACTTAAACCGGTAAAGCTTTTCATACAGTTCTGTTAATCCTGGAAATTTATTATAAAGATGGTTCATAAACCAAATTGACTGAAGGTCTCTCATGGTCATGCCGGCACCAAAGAGGAGATAGTCCGCACCGGATTCTTTGGCTGTTTTTACCATACTTTCCAGACCCTCATCCGAATCGCATAAAAACGGTATAATCGGAATAAACAAAACACCGGTCTGAATATGTTTGGCTTGTAACTTAATGGTATTAATTATTTTAAACCGGTCAGCGGGAGGGGGGACCCTTTCCTCCAGAAATTTTGCAATTTCAGTTTGTGTTGTTGTGATGGTAACTGAAACACAACACCAGGTATCTGTTCCGATTTTCTCAAGGATTTCAATATCTTGTAGAACCAGCTTTGATTTGGTCGCAATGTGTACTGGATATTTATGCTTTTGCAACACTTCCAAACACTGCCTTGTATTCCTGTACTGGTTTTCAGCAGGATGGTATGGGTCTGTAACTCCTGACATACCAACCACATCGGGCAACAATGAACGTGCGTTTGAAATTCTTTTATCCAGCATTTTCCCAACGTTCTTTTTAACAATAACATTGTTTTCGAAATCGGTTGGCATCCGGTAATGTGCACTTCTTGAATCACAATATATACAACCAAACTGACATCCGTTGTAAGCATTTATGCTATACCTGTCCCAGAACCAGCTATCGATGAACTTTCGCTTGTTCAGAATGGATTTAAATTCTTTCTCAGTATATTTGATCATACCTTTAATTCCATTGATAGGCTAAGTCAGAGTTTGACTTGTAGTCAAGCCCTGACTATTTTTATTTTATCCAATCACCATAATCCTTCACAAAGCTTGATAACTTCCTGAATTCATCTTTATCTTCTGGAAGGTCTAACAGTTCATATGCTAAATCCTTGTCTGTAATAGCGTACTTGGAAACACCTAAATAATCGGAATATGAAGAAAATTCCCAATCTTCTGGTTGATTTGCTAATCCGTCTCTTACAGGATTAAAATGGATATAATTGAAGCATATAACAGGATATTGTAAATGATTTTGTAAATCCGGATATACAGTTATTCCATCAACGGTTTGAAATGAAGTTTTATAACTATCAATCTCTGATAAACATTTAGCTTTTGTTCCTTGTTGGAATAGAGAACCTGTAAAAGATTCTTGGTTTTGAATTGCTCTGGTATAAGATCTCAACATAATTCCAATCGAATGGTTTAAGTCTTGTTTGCCTAAAATAACATTACGTACATAGATTAGTAAATGAAAATGAGTTGGCATAAGACACCAGGCTAAAATACCAGTGTGGGGCAAAATGTATTTTTCAATTTTTTTGATAAAGAATAAATAATTCTCCTTTTTATAGAATATTTTAACGGAATTGTTACCTCGATTAAAAATATGGTAAATATGACCTTCTTCGAATTGCATAACCTTTTGCTTTTTATTTAGTCACTTAATATTAGTCAAGGTTTGACTTGGAGTCAAGCCTTGACTATTTTAATGCCCTGCCTTATTTTTAAATATACGTAATAATAACAATAATCACGACTAAGTCAAGGTTTGACAATTTTAAAACCCTGATTAAACTTTAAAAATAAATAATTTTAGTAGATTTAGAAGATCAGTTTTATTTGCCAATTAATTATGGTTGAGCAAAATCCAATACCCTTTACCTGGTTTCAAAATCATTTCATAAATGATCTTCTCCCTTATTGGCAAAAGTCAGCTACTGATCCCAATGGTTTTTTCTATCCAAACTTCGACCGCAAATGGCAACGTATCGGTAACCCGGTAGCGACCCTTGTCAGCCAGTCCCGGCTGCTCTATGTTTTTTCCAATGGGTTTTTTGTTACCGGCGATAAAAGTCTGCGAAATATTGTTGACTCAGGTGCAAGATTTCTTTTGAATCATTTTTTGGATGAAGATTTTGGAGGTTTTGTCTGGGCATGTAACGAAAAAGGGGAAGTGACTGATTACACTAAAGATGCATATGGTCATGCCTTTGTTTTATTGGGTCTGAGCATGGCATTCCGTACTACGGGCAAGATAATTTTCCTTAAAGCTGCGGTAAAAACTTATGAAGTGATTTGTGCAAGATTTCGCGATCCAAATGGAAGCCTGATATGGAAAAAAACAAGGGATTGGAAGGAATTGGAAAAAAGCCGTTCCCAAAATCCAATGATGCATGCTTTCGAAGCCTTCCTGGTCTTGAATGAGATCCTTACAAGTGGTGGAAATTCCGTAATAAAAAAATGGAACATTCTCGCGAAAAAAGTTAAAAAGGATATTTTGGAAATTGCCGGGTTTTTATTTTTCCCGGCAGGAACCAGAAAACATCCCTGGTTAGATGAACTCTATACAAAAGGATGGCAGCCTTTACCTGCCTCGAAAGGTGGGCACTGGTCGGTCGGACATCAGTTCGAATGGGCATATCTTTTATCAATGGCAGTTAATCAGGGATTGCCAGAAAAGTATTTACGAGTTGCAGACGATTGTTTGGAGTCAGCCCTGAGTCACGGTTTTAATGTGGAAAAGGGATATATCTATTCATGTCTTGATGATAAGGGAATGATCCTGGATAAATCGATAAGCTGGTGGGAACAATCGGAAGGATTACGAACCTTAATGCATTTCATCGTTTGTTATGACCGGACAGACTTGATAAAACCCTATCATTCTCTTTTTTCATTCGTAAAAAATTCTTTTCTTGATCCTGTTTACGGAGGATGGTTTACAAGTTTACAACCGGATGGGACACCCCTACAGAAAGATAAGGGGTCGTCGTGGAAACTGGATTATCACCAGACCGGATTATGTTTGGAAGCGATTAGGTTAAGTAAAGAAACTTTTTTATAACTAATCAGCATGTTGGAATAAAAAGTTATAAGTTAATTGTTATAAGTTATATGTTAATTGCTATATGCTGGGTGTTGGTTCCATGTTTCACTTTGAAAATCAGTCTTACCCGACCGAAGGGAGGGGGAGGTGGTTGAGTAAATATTCAATCTTATAACATAAACCCTTTAACAAATAACTTTTGTCAGTTTAAAACCTGGAGATAGCTTTATGCGTATTTGGGGACTGCACATACTGGATCTGTTAATGATCTTCATCTTTTTGCTGCTTATTTTATGGCTTGGTAAACGGGCGGCAAAAAAAACAAAAAATACTGAAGATTTTTTTCTGGCAGGCAGAAAATTAGGCAAATTCTACCAGTTTTTTTTGAATTTTGGCTGTTCGACCAATGCTGATCAGGCTGTTGCTGTCTCAAGGGAAATATACAGGCAGGGCATTGGGGGTATGTGGATCCAGTTTTTGGTCTTGTTTCTAACTCCTTTCTATTGGTTCACAACCTTTTTCTTTCGACGGGTCAGGCTAACAACAATAGGCGATTTTTTCACCGACCGGTTTAGAAGTAAATTCCTGGGAGCGTTTTATGCGATTTTTATTCTCTTGATTTCAATCCTGGGTGGGGGTGTTGGATATCTGGTTGCAGCAAAAACCATGATGGCAATGACACCCAAACCCATTGAAGCATGCACCCTGGAAGAGCGTACCAGCATTGAACAATTTCATGAATTCCAGGAATTAAAATCAAAATATAACGAGGGATTAGCCCCGGACGAGCTTGTAAGGTTCGAAGAACTGAATGAGAAAAATAAAAAAGGTGAATTACGTTCTTTTATTTCGTATACTAATCCAATTCTGTTTTATTTTATTTATGCTTTTATTGTTGGTATTTATACAATGATGGGTGGATTTCGTGCCGCGGCGATAACCGATACAATACAAGGCATTTTAATCATAATTTTTTCGGCTATTCTGATACCGGTTGGACTTATAAAAATAGGAGGATTTTCAGGCCTTCATGCCAATGTGCCTGATTATATGTTCAGCTTATTTGGTTCAGCAACCATGAGTGAATATGCCTGGTATACCATATTTGCAATGGTTTTGGCTAACCTGGTATCCATTATTGCTGTAGCAGCAGGAATGCAAACCGCCGGTTCTGCAAAAGATGAAAATACAGCCCGGTTTGGAATGATCGGCGGTATGTTTTTTAAACGGCTTATTATGATTTTTTGGGCTTTGGCAGGTTTACTGGCTATTGGACTATATGCTGGTAAGCTGCACGATCCTGATCTAATCTGGGGTTATATGTCAACTGACCTGTTAGTGCCCGGTGCCATTGGGCTAATGCTTGTTGGGATACTGGCAGCCAACATGTCGACCCTTGATGCCAGTTCTGTTTCTTACTCAGCTCTCTTTATTAGGAACCTGTATCATCCGTTCATTCCGAATAAATCCGAACAGCATTATATGTTTGTTGGGAGGATTGCTATAGGGGTTACATTACTTGGTGGTATTGGAGTTGCAATGTTCATTGATAATTTGCTGGAATTATTTAAATACATTATTTCCATTCCGGCCATTTTCGGAGCTCCGATCTGGCTCGGGTTCATTTGGAGAAGACTAAGTAACAGGGCTGTAATCATCCAGGTTTCTTTATGTATTATTATTTATGCTCTTATTCCAAATATGTTTCAGGGTCTTGATTCGGTAAAATTCAATGAGAGGTATTTAAGCGAAACTGTTTCAAAAGAGGTTACCGTTACAGCGAAAGCAATTTTAGAAGATATAAAAACAGGGAAGGCATCCTTTATTGGTGAGGAAATTCAAAAACATCATATTATTCAACCGGTTGGTATATTTTTTGATCAGGTAGCCAGGATCGATCCGGCTGATCCTGAATCTTCAAAAGTGGGTTTGGGAAGGTTTCATGCTGAAATTTGGATATTGAGCTGGTTTGGAATTGATTTTACCCACTTTACCAAACCCCAGCTTGTTGCCACACGTTTCCTTTTTGATGCATTATTCCCTTTTGTACTACTGTTTCTGATATCCTTTATTACAAAACCGGTTGAGAAAATACATCTCGACAGGTTCTTCGCGAAAATGCACACACCGGTTCAAAAAACAAAAGAGGAGGAAGAAAAGGCCTTACAGAAATCATATAATAATCCTGATAAATTTGAAAAAGAAAAACTTTTTCCGGGCTCGAACTGGGAAATAATGAAACCAAAGAAAATCGATTACCTCGGTTTTGGCGGAAGCTGGATATTGGTTGGTTTGGTCATTGTACTATTATGGGTGGTAGTTTCGATAAAATAGTCAGCCCCTCACCAAGTGAGTTGAAAAAGGGAAATAACAATCATCTGAAAGTTTGGTTATAATAGGTATCGTGAATATAAATCTTTATTATTGAAAGTAATGACATGAGAAGAAAACAGTTTATAACGACATTTGGAGCATTATGGGGAGGAGTGCTGGTTGGACAGTCAGCAGGTTTTACAGGTAATTCAAAACCGGTTAGTGAACTATTAAGGAGCGCATCGGATGAAGAAACCTTTTGGAAAATCATCAGGGAACAATTTGTTTTCCCGGGAGATTATTCCTATTTAAATACCGGAGGTATAGGTGCAGTGCCCGTTCTTGTTTCCAATAGAATAAAAACCAGAATGGATGAGTTGGAAATTTATCCAAAACCCGGACATGATTTAGAAAAGTGGCATGAGATAAAAGAAAAATGTGCAAATCTTCTGGGTACTGGTGTTAATAAAGAAGAATTAGCTCTTATCAGCACTGCAACCGAAGGGATAAATATCATCCTTAATGGATTACCACTCACTAAAGGGGATGAAATTATCACTTCAACTCATGAACATCCTGCCCTTCATATTCCGCTACTTAATAAATTCAAGCAAGAAGGTATTACAATTAAAACTTTTCAGCCGGATTTCAGGAAAGGATTGGGTAATGTAGAACGTATTGAAAAGCTGATCAGCAAACGTACCAGGTTAATTTTTATTAGCCATGTAACCTGTACTACAGGCCAGTTATTTCCTGTTGAAGAAATCGGAAAACTAGCCAGGACAAAAAGAATCTGGTATGCTCTCGATGGGGCCCAGGCTACGGGAAGTATGAAAATGGATATTAAAAAATGGAATGTGGATTTTTATACTTTTAGTGGACACAAATGGGTATTGGGACCTAAACGAACCGGAGTTCTGTATGTAAGGGAGGAATTGCTTGATACCTTAAAGCCAACTACTGTAGGTGCATATTCCGACAATGGGTATAATGTTATAGAAGGTAGTCTGAGTTATTACCCAAGTGCTCAACGATATGAGTATGCTACTCAGAATGAAGCATTGTTTCATGGACTTGGTACTGCAGTTAATTTTATCAATACAATTGGTCTTTCAAGAATTAATGAACATAACCGAAACCTGTCTGAGCAATTTTATAATGGGTTAAAAGATATTAAACAAGTTCAAATCCTTTCTCCTGAGCAGCAAACATACAGGGGCAGTATGATAACATTTAAATTAAAAGATAAAAATTACCATGACCTGGCTTCTTTCTTATCAAAGAAAAGAATCCGTGTAAGGGTTGTGCCGGAGGCAAATCTTGAAGGCATTAGGGTCTCTTTTCATATTTATAATAATGAATCGGATGTACAAAGAATTTTATATGAAATTCAAAATTTCAGATCATAGTATAATTAGTGTCCGTCTATAAACTAAGCATTTAGAATTTTTTAAAAAATAACAAATTACAAGCACCAAAATATTTACCCTGTGAAATAATTTTTGCTTTGCAAAAATTACTTCG
>DAOVQI010000348.1 GCA_030628785.1 Bacteroidota bacterium | reverse complement strand
TTAGTGGTCAGACGAGTAAGACCACTACTACTGTTTAACTTTATGATTAGATTTAAAATATTATGCTAATAATGAGATATAATAAGAACATAGTTTCACAAATTAAAAAAAACCTTAATTTTCAGGTTTCATAAATAATTAGTCTACAGTCGGCAGTCCACAGTCGGCAGTCGACAAAAAAGTAAATAACAATCAAACAATTATAACACAATGGCAACTGTATTTAGAAACTTAACTGTATATAAATAGCCCAGTCTTCAGATTGCCGACTGCCCGCCCGAACGTACCGTTCGGTACGGGCGGGCGGAGAGTAAATTCCGATACGTATTAATTTGAACATCTTAGTGGTCAGACGAGTAGGTTAAAGCTTTTACGCTGATTATGAATATATTAACCTGTGCCATGGGCATCCCTTTGGGACAACTTGTGCCATAGGCATCCCTTCGGGACAACATGCAACAAGCAATTTAAGTTAGCTAAAATCCAATTTCATGGATTATATCATTATTTAAGAGGGTTTAGATTATTATATTTGTTTAATAAAATTTAAGAAAGTGAAACAACAACATAGACTTGCCGAAGCCGGAAATACAGGACCCAGGATACGATCCGACTGCTTTGTCACACTCGAATTGACAGAAACAGGAGGTATCCGGATTGACCTGAATTCAAAAGTGAAATCCATGTACGGAAATTCCATAACACAATTGATCAGGGATGAATTAAGCTATTTTGGAATCGATAACGCTAATATTGTGGTGGATGACAGTGGTGCCCTGCCCTTTGTTATTTCTGCCCGTATTGAGTCGGCTGTTAAGCAACTCATTGAAACAGAAGAAGAGTATTTGCCTGAAATGTTGACCGAAAGTGATTATCCGGCGGCACGCGAACGATTCCGGTTTTCCCGGCTATACCTTCCGGGAAACACTCCCGGTATGATGATCAATGCTGGGGTACATGGACCGGATGGGATTATCCTTGATCTTGAGGATTCGGTTGCTCCGGCTAAAAAAGCAGAAGCACGAATCCTGGTTAGAAATGCACTGCGGCAGGTGAATTTTTACGGAGTTGAGAGGATGGTTCGTATAAACCAGTTACCTGAAGGGTTAGTTGATTTAAAATATGTTGTTCCGCATAATGTACATATACTGCTGGTTCCTAAATGTGAAGATTCTGAACAAATAAAAACCCTGGAAAAAGAGATTGAAAAGACAAAAAGCCATTATAAGGTTAATAAAGATATTTTCCTGATGCCGATAATTGAGAGTGCCCTGGGTGTGGAAAAATCTTTTGAAATTGCAACAGCCTCCAAAAACATAGTAGCGATGGCTATCGGTTTGGAAGATTTTACGGCTGATATAGGCACTAGTCGTACACAGGAAGCAACGGAATCCTTTTATGCGAGAACAAGACTGGTTAATGCGTGTAAAGCTGCAAATATTCAACCCATTGATTCTGTATACTCTGATGTGGGTGATATGGAAGGTTTGCAGGAAACAGTGAAAATTTCCAGATCGCTTGGGTTTGAAGGGATGGGTTGTATTCATCCAAGGCAAATCAAAGTTATTCAAAAGAGTTACGCTCCGGAAACGGAGGAAATCGAAAAAGCGAAACACATTGTTAATGCTTTTTTAGAAGCAAAGGAAAAAGGATTAGGTGTGGTTTCTCTTGGGACAAAAATGATCGATCCTCCGGTTGTGAAACGTGCCGAAAGAATTATTAAACTTGCAATCAGTTTAGGATTACTTGAACATGACTGGAGGGAAAAAAGTTAAGTGTTAATGTGTTTAAGTGTTAAAGTTGCTAAATTGTCCTATGTTATTTATTTCATAGCTACTAAGGCAATAAATCCTACAAAGAAATTAATCTAATTTCATGTAAACCAGTTAAATATGAAGAAAATATAATTTTATTCGTTTATCATAATAATCTGAAAGTAGATTAACCTCACAAGCAGTTAATTTTTAACTTAGAGTCCTCTCAGAAAAGTCGTGAAATATGGAAATGCCACTAAAACACTAAGACACCAAGATTCACAAAGAATTTATTTTCAGTGTTTTATTCTTCGTGAAACTTTGTGTTTTTGCCTGCCCCGTAAGGAAGAATGACTGTACTGGGGTGCCTTCGTGGCGAAATAAAAACTTTTCGGAGTAGACTCAACTTATAACTTATAACTTATAACAATGAATAATTATCCTGAATCCAAAAAAGAGACTCTTGAAAACTGAATAGTAATTAAATCCCAATCTTACAACGTGTTAAATTAGAACTATGTCTGAAACCAAGTTTGTTAAGAATGCTGCGGGGCGTCTTGTTCCGGTTGAAATTAATGGTGAACCGGCAGTGCCGTTTAAAGGTGTTGGAAAATATAAACCTGAAGGGGTTAAGCATGCTACTAAAATTGCTTCCTGTTCCGATTATCCGAATGATGGAAACAAACAGGTATCTTCCCTAAAAGAGGCATTAATAAAGGCAGGACTGAAGAATGGCATGACTCTTTCAACCCATCACCATTTCAGGAATGGAGATCTGATTGCCAATCAAATCTTTGATATTGCCAAAGGACTGGGTGTAAAAGATTTAAGATGGTTTCCATCTGCTTCTTTTCCATGTCACGAGCATTTGATCCAATACCTTGAAGATGGAACCATTCATCATATCGAAGGGAGTATGAACGGTCCTTTGGGGAAATTTGCTTCAGAAGGGAAAATGCGTGGGGTAGGGGTTTTGCGGTCTCATGGCGGGCGATACCAGGCTGTTCAGGATGGTGAAGTGAAAATTGATATTGCCGTTATCGGGGCTGCCTGTGCCGATCTTTTTGGTAATGCCAATGGTCTTTATGGTGAATCAACTACCGGATTATTAGGTTTTGCACTCGCCGATTCCCAATATGCCGATAAAGTCATCGTCGTTACCGATAATATGGTATCTTTTCCTTGTGTTCCCTGGCAGATACAGGGAAATTATGTTGATTATACGGTTGAAATCGAAAAGCTGGGAATTCCTGAAAAAATCATTTCAGGTACAACCAGGATAACCAGGAGTCCGGATCGACTGTTACTGGCAGAAATAACCGCCAGCTTTTGCGATGTAACCGGAATTATCCATGATGGGTTTTCTTTTCAAACCGGAGCTGGTGGTACCTCGCTTGCCGTTAGTGAGTATTTCCGTCAAATTATGAAAGAAAAGGGAATTAAAGCACGGTTTGTTAGGGGAGGTAGTAACAAATATCTTGTATCTATCCTGGAAGAAGGTCTGGTTGATTATATTCTTGATGGACAAACCTTTGATCTGGAAGGGGTACGATCGATGGCTGAAAACCCGAACCATGTCTGGACCAGTCCGTTTACTTCTTATAATTACCATGGTAAAGGAAATTTTGCCGGAATGGTGGATGTGGTTATCCTTGGTGTTACTGAAGTAGATGTGAATTTTAATGCTAATGTTGTAACTCACTCCGATGGCTACTTGTTACACGGGATTGGAGGATGGCAGAATTGTTTGTTCTCTAAGACTGTAATTCTTCCGCTGCCCTTGTTCCGGGACAGGATACCCATTATTGTGGATGAAGTAACAACGCTGTGCGGTCCGGCAGAATTAATCGATGTTATTGTGACAGAGAGAGGAATTGCCATAAATCCCAGGCGGACCGACCTGATAGAGAAAGTGAAAGGATCTGATTTG
>DAOVQI010000175.1 GCA_030628785.1 Bacteroidota bacterium | reverse complement strand
CTGAACAGCTCCAATCTTTATGTCATTTCTCCAGGGCAGGGCACTTAATCCCTGTGTTTTCCACAGGTAGTACATTATGGTTGTTCTGGCAAAATTTCCGTCACCATGCCATCCCTCAATGATGCCATCAGGTTGTTGCTTTTCCCACATCACTTTAATTTCACTGTCTATCCAATCAGCCACCGACGGAATGGGTTCCCGGTTAAACAGATTAATTGCGCCTTCAATGGCATCGGCATACCCATCAGCACTTCCTCTTTCCCAATTATAATTCCGGTAATTATCATACAAACTGTTAAGCGCTTTTATTACTGCCTGATGGTACTTTTCCGTTTTATCCAGAAGATACACCGTATAAAATCCATTGTAGGTATATCCCCATGTATCTGCTATTCCTTTACCGATCGTTTCACCGGTTTTCGGATTTACATTATTAAAGAATAAACCGTGTTCATTTTGCCCCACTTCGAGAATCCTGTCGAGCATTTCATGTATGTGTGACTTGTATTCTTCGTATTTTTCATGCCTTGCATAACAGACTGTTGCATATAGTTCTGTCAGGCCTGAAACAATTTCACAACCATGATCCCGTAATCTGAGTTTTTCAAAGTCCCGGGTTGGATGATTTTCTCCAAGCAAGTAATAGTCACCAAGCCTGATTGCATATTCCAAGTACTTTTCTTTGCCGGTCATCCAATAAACCCGGGACAGGGTTTGTAACATTTCTCCATTGACTTCATGATTCGTCGATACAATAGCCCCAAATTTGGTTTCAACCGGCGCCTGTTTCCAAATATCATCAAGCATTTCCAGCATCCGGTCTGACCATGGACTTTGCCCCAACCATTCTGTTAATGGTATCAGTCCATCTTTAATGTATTCAGAAGCTCCAAATATAATCCGGTCCGGATCAGGTACACTATCGTTAAATCCTTGTTTTGAAAAGGAATAAGTATCCGGTAAAGTCCCTATCCTGGACGTCAGTCTTTTTTCCGTTTGGAGAATATCCAACATCCTGCCGTTTAACATTGAAAGGTCGGATAGGGCAGAGGTAAGAACCATAAAAGGATAGTTGTCTGCTGCAGCATCCGGAGCATTCCATATATCCTTACTATTGTTCAGATTTCGTGGGATTAGTCCGGTAGCAGGATCAGCGTGATCTAACCATCCTTGAACATATAAAACACACCGGTTCATTGCTTCATTTGCAACAATTCCGTTTTTCCCCGGCTCGTCAAATGCTTTGTTATTTGTAGTACATTCCGTTACAATGAAGAATGCGATGAAAATAGTAACGAGACAGATAATTGGCTTGTATAGATTGTTTGACACTTTCGGTTGAATTTTAAACTTCGGCTTTATAAAATTACTATAAAAAGAGCAATTAAAAAGGTCTTTGGAAAAAATAGGCAGAATGTTATGAGATGTTATAAGTTATACGTTATACGTTATAAGTTATATGTTATAAGTTAAATGTTTACCCTGTGAAATAATTTTGCAAGCAAAATTGCTCGCCCTTTAGAAGTGTTTCGCAACAATTTTTGTTGGATTCCACAGAGCGAGCATTTCACAGGGTGAATTGCTATTAGTTTAATAATCAACGTATAACCTATCACAATTAACCTGAATATAAAAAAAAACTCTTGAAAACGGAATAGTTTTTAAATAACGTGAGTTCGAGATAAGATTTGAATTACGAAGCTAAAAGATCCATGGAATAAACATTTTTGTTTTTATTTGGTAATTCGTGTATTTTTCACCATGATATTCAATAATCTGCCTTTCCTCTTCCCTTGATTCAATATACCAAAAAGGAACAAAAATTAGCAAAACAATAAACCAGTATGTGGAATAAAAAAGAAGCCCAAGCCCGGCTGACATGACATAAATACTGGAATATATGGGATGCCTGATCAAAACAAAGGGTCCTGTATCAGCTATTTTATTAGAGTTTTTTGCATTTTTCATGTGCTTTGATGCCGATTGAATTAATAAAATCCCTGCTACGAGAATAATTGATCCGAGGCAAATCATGAACAAATTGTTTGTGAAAAAGGTTGTACGGTTACTGATAAACTGTGAAAGGAAAAGACAAATTGCAAAAAGAGGCCGAATGGTAATGTGAATTATTTTAAAGAAATTCATAATACAAAGATAATTAAAACCCCGACAGGGTTTATTCGCTCCCACAGTCCTTCGCTCAAACCTGCTCATGAGACATTCCGTTCACTTCGTTCACGAAATGGTTACAACCCTGTCGGGGTTAGTTACTGTCGGGGTTAGTTATACGCTTCTTTAACGGCATTCTTAAATTCGTCCTTATGTTCCTTACGAGTCAGTGTATGGCAACACTTTTCCCAAACCAGTTCTTTAGGACGTTCTTCAACCAGGCCGACGGGTTCTCCTAATATTTCCCTTTCGGTAAACCGTTTAGTAATAAAATCTTTCCACTTTTCGTCGGGTTCAAACTCAATCATATTTTTTACAATATCCTTGAAAGTAGCATTTTTTTCCGGACCATTTATGATTGCTGTAATAACGATGGACGCAATATGCCTTCCGATCCGAAACAAAGTCTCAGCCGGATCATACAAGTTCATGTCCAAATGGTCTTCAAACATATCGGATAAAATATCATAAATTGCTCCGGTGAATACTTGCGATATATTATGCACCTCATTAGTAACTTCGCTTATTTTTAAATCATTGTCGGCATTTCGAAGCCCCAATGAATGACCGTATAATGCCTCGCCAAACTGTTCTGCTATAACAGGGAAAAAAGTTTTGTTGTGCAGGTTTGCTTTTGATTCTGCAATAATGGCTTCGCACTGGTCCATTTGGGCCAGCATGGTGAAGATCGCTGTCAGATCACCAAACGATTCATGTAGCCCTCCCGTTTGGGCACGCCAACTGCTCCAGTAACCGGGCCGCAGGGCATCAAGAATGGCATGCCCGGTTTCATGAGCCACAATATCAAACGAACGGCAGGTATATATCATTGAATTATTTGTGTCTGAATCAGGGTGGAAATAAAAAAACCGCAGGGCCTTTTCCTGCCGGCTGTAATATGCATTAGGACTATCACCTGCTCTTGGATATACCTTTATGGGTATATTTCCCCATTGCCAGTTTATTGCCGTCGTGATTCCCATTCTTCGCAGGCCACGTTCGTACATAGTAAGAACGTGCCTTACAATCGAAAATGTGTGGATAGCATCAAATTCCTTAGGATTATTTATTGGATCAAATAAAAAGTCCCTGTTTTGATCAGCCTTTACTTTCGGCATTCCGCGAATTTCGATTTTTGAATCTTTAGGGCCATTTCTTATTTCAGTGTGAATATAGGATACCCGGTATCCCAACGATAGTACAGAAGGGTCCTGTTTCCAGATAAAAACTTTACTTCCAGACATAAGATATATTGCTTTTCCAGTTATTTAGTGATAAAAATTATTGTTCAACTTAACCAATAATAGTTTGCGTAGTAATTTATAGTTTAAACTTTAAACATAAAAATTCTGTCCTTTCCAGGAGGAGCTGTCCGCCTCAAAAAAGGTGTTTAACGCAACCTTTCTCTAACAAATATACTCTTATTATAAATTACTGATTGGATAAAATTCAATAAAACCCATGTTAAATTAAAATTATAATTATTATGAAAACAAAATTATTTAAATCAATCTTTTTCATTGGATTATTTCTTATTATGTTCTTACCCAATGAATGTTTTGGTCAGGAAAGTATTGACCAAAAGGCAAGAATGTTGGATTTAAAGTTGGAACTTCTCGATTCCAAATTAGAGCTACTGGATTCAAAGATTAAACTATGGGAATCGAAACCGAAAGAACTGGATATAAGGCTTCATGAATTAGACTCTAAGATTAAATCCATGGATTTCGAGCCGGTTGTAATGAATTCAAAGCTTCAGGAGATCGATTCCATTGTTAAGGTTTTGCAGGAAACTGAGATTCCATTTGAAATCCATGAGCAAGTTGTTTATGATCCGGAGATGCCATACGAAATCCATGAGCAAGTTATTTATGAACCGGAACCGGAATTTATGCCTGAGTATAAATCTGCGATAATGCTGGACCCGATGCGGCTTATGGAAGGCACATTTCATATTTCGTACGAAAGAATCATTAACGACAAGTTTTCGATTAATGTTTCAGGGATGGGAACCTATGCAACAGAGCAAGGTATATCAAGTCTTTACTTTACAAATCAGGCATTAAGTTTTTTCAATGAAAAAACAGATACATACAGTACTTACGAAGGAGAAGTAATGGCCGGAGGAGGTTTAAGTGTTCAGGTCAGAAATTACCTTTTAGCAAATTACAACCCAAAACAAAAAGCCCCGGCAGGTTTGTATGCAGCTCCTCAACTTATGTACAGAAGAATGTGGATAACAGGTAATTATATGGAATATGAAGAAGAAGAAGATGAGTGGGTTGAAAAAGAAATAACCCAGCATTTAAATGTATTTGCAGGAGGAGTTATACTGGGAATGAAATTACCTGTTATGAAAGTTTTGACAGTTGACCTGTTTGTTGGCGGCAACATTAGGTTAAGTAAATACAACGATGAAAAAGGCTTTACCAGGTATAAAGATTGGTTTAATATTGATTTTTCAGGAGTCTTTCCCACTGCAGGAATTGGGATCGGGATATTAAAATAGATTCTATTTTCCCTGTTCCTGTCCATGAACTAAACAAAGTGTTCTTACGAACGCAGTGAGTAAATGGTTTCGCCCTGATGAGCAATGGCAGTTGAAACGGTATTCTATTTATTTCTACAATCCTGCCTGCTGGTCGGAATCCGACCCCTAGTGTCGATATTTCGGAGCAACTCTTCCAGGTCTGTGCCATAGGCCTGCCCGAATGACTTCGGTCGGGTGGGCATCCCTAGGTAGCAGATGCTGGAAGATTGTTTGGCTAAGAAACTTGCCGTTATTAATTACTCGTAGCCCGAACTGAAGTCGGGATACGAGTAATTCTTATAAATAAAAGAACCTCGGAGGTTCCATTATTGAAGAAAGTGAAAATAGTTTATTTAATCGCTGAAACTGCCTTAGTTGATCAAGATGAAATGTAGTAATTATGTTAGGTGCCTTTAATCTATAATTCTGCCAGTCAATAAGTCCTGTTGCTCATAAAAGTCCCTTTCCTTACTCATACGTATTCTTAACATGCAGTAAATTAGTAATATACATTATTTTATAAAAATTTTACAAAATTTTACACATCTTTGGGTACAGTTTGGTAAGCAATTTGTATTGACATATGCAAATATTTACATTTTTAACTAAATTTTGAATATTTGCAAATTATAACCAAAACAATTTAAAAATGAAGGTTAAAAAAAATATAGCCATAAGCGAATCGGGGTTTGTATTTGATCCCACTTCAGGAGAGTCTTTTTCATTGAACCCTATCGGTGCTGAAATCATCGAATTATTAAAACAGGAGACACCTTTTGCGGAAATACGGAACATCATGCTGAACAAGTATGAAGTAGATGATAATTCATTTGAAAAATACTATTACGATTTTATTAATATGCTGAAACAATTTAAACTCATAGATGAAAAAGATTAAACTCACCCTTGCCGCAACTGGACTGAACAATACGGATAATCCCGGGCCTGGAGTTCCTGTAATCAGAGGGATCCGTGAATCAGAGTCGTTTGATATCAGGGTTGTCGGGCTGGCTTATGAGACGCTTGAACCGGGCATATACATGCAAGATATTGTTGATAAAGTCTATATGGTCCCTTATCCGTCTGAAGGATCTGACTCTTTGATCCAGCGGTTGGAATACATCAATTCGATCGAAAATATCGATGTCCTGATACCCAATTTTGATGCTGAACTCTATACTTTCATGAAATCTGCCTCAAAACTGGAAGATATGGGAATCCGGACATTTCTACCTACAATGGAACAGTTTGAGGAACGGCATAAGACAAACCTTCCTGACTTCGGTAAAAAATATGATGTAAAAGTACCCTTAAGTAAACCTATACTGAATCAACAGGATATTCTCAAGGTCAGGGATGATTTTGAATTTCCCATAATGGTAAAAGGGAAATTCTATGATGCATATATTGCATACAATGAAGAGCAAATTAAAATGTATTTTAACAAGATCAGTGCAAAATGGGGATTGCCGGTCATCATTCAGGAATTCATTAAGGGTACAGAAGTGAATGTGGTGGCTCTTGGTGATGGTATGGGAAATACGATTGGGGCGGTACCCATGCGAAAACAATACATTACAGACAAGGGTAAAGCCTGGGGTGGAATTACACTTGACGACCAAAACATGCTTGATCTGACACATAAGATTATCAAGGAAACGCAATGGCGTGGCGGGATGGAGTTGGAACTGATCAAAACCACTAAAAATGAATTATATGTTATCGAAATAAATCCCCGTATTCCCGCATGGGTTTATTTAGCGGTGGGTGCAGGACAAAATTTACCAGAAGCCCTGGTTAAACTTGCTCTGGGATTGGAAGTCAAACCCTACACAAAATACGATGTGGGGAAAATGTTTGTAAGGTATTCATATGATATGATTGTGGGGTTAAACCAGTTCGAAAAACTTTCAACCACAGGGGAAGTTTAGGGAATACAGTTGTGTATGAAATCAATAGAACACGGATGACACAGATAACACGGATATACACAGGAAAAAACAGATATTTACGAATGACAGGAAATGAAGTTTATTATGTAAATATTTAAAATCCGTGAAAATCAGCGTTATCCGTGTCATCCGTGTTCTATT
>DAOVQI010000012.1 GCA_030628785.1 Bacteroidota bacterium | reverse complement strand
CCTATTATTTTATCACTTCCGATGCGGGTGAAGGAAAAACCATTTCTATAGAAGAACAATCTGACGGAAACATAAGTAACATTGTAAGTACTTTTGATGAATTTTCTTTTCACGAAAACCAGGTGGTAAACCTGATAAAGTCCGGCCGTCAATGGTTTGAACCCCTTTCAGCCTTTGCGCCCAATCATTTTAATTTTACTTTTCCAAACCTGGTAACATCCCGGTCAATAAAAATTAAATCCAGGGTACTGGCGCGTTCTGCCAAGTTCAGTTCAATCGTTTTTAACGCTAACAATCAGTCTTTCGGGTCATTAACACTTTCACCTGTGAATATAGGCATTTTTACTTCTGACTATGCCATGGCTAAAACAATGCAAAATACCTTTCTTTCAAGTACAGATGAAGTTACTATTTCACTTCAATTTTTAAATAATGGATATTCCACAGCCCAATGCTGGCTTGATTATATTATCCTCAATGCAAAAAGGAATTTGACAATGGAGGAAGGTCATCTGCATTTTCGTGATCTTGAATCTGTTGGCGAAGGTAATATTGCTCTATTTAAACTTACCGGGGCTAGCCCAACAACAATAATCTGGGACATAACCGACATATTTAATATCCGGCAAATTGAAACCACTCTGATTGAAGGAGATCTTACAATAAAGGTACATACTGATTCTTTACGGCAATTCATAGCCTTTGATGGAACTTCATACCTGATACCTGAAGTAATGGATGAAGCTGTTGAAAATCAGAATCTTCATGGGCTTAGACATAGAGATATGATTATCGTTACTCATCCTGATTTTCTTGACCAGGCAAATCAACTGGCGGAATATCACATAAATTCAGACAATTTGGCAATTGAAGTGGTTACTCCCGGACAAATTTTTAATGAATTTTCCTCCGGGGCACCTGACGTTGCTGCTATCAGGGATTTTGTTAAAATGATTTATGACCGTGGGACACCTGAAAATCTTATCAAGTACTTGTTATTGTTTGGTGATGGCTCTTTCGATAACATCTCAGAACATGAAAATAACACGAATTATATTTTAACCTATCAATCAGAAAACTCCCTTAGACCCACACAGTCATATGTAACCGATGACTTTTTTGGTCTTCTTGATGATACGGAGGGTGGCTCTTCCGGATTGATTGATATTGGAATAGGCAGGTTACCGGTAACCACAGATGAGGAAGCCCAGAAAATTGTTGACAAAATAACCAGGTATGGAAATCCGGAAGCCATGCGCGATTGGAGAAACATTATTTGTTTTATTGGTGATGATGAAGATAATAATATTCATATGAGAGATGCCAACACGCTTGCAACTTTTATTGATACTGTCTATCCCAGCTTTAATGTGCAAAAAATTTTTCTGGATGCCTATCCTCAGGTTTCCTCCCCAAGAGGAGAATCATATCCTGAAGTAAACACTGCAATCAATAACCGAATTAATTCGGGTGCTCTTATTATCAACTATACCGGGCACGGTAACGAACGTGGGCTTGCCCATGAGCAGATATTAAGTATGGGTGATATTTCTTCCTGGAAGAACAAGAACAGGTTGCCTTTGTTTATTACAGCAACTTGTGAATTTAGCCGTTTTGATGATATAGACATGGATGCCAATGGAGAAATAAAAAAGAAGACTTCGGCAGGAGAAAAGGTAATTTTAAATCCCTTTGGGGGAGGCATAGGATTGTTAACCACAACCCGGCTGGTATATTCGAGTCCAAATTTTATTTTAAATCAAAATTTTTATAAATACGCATTTAAAAGGGACTCGCAGATGAAACCTTACAAATTAGGTGATATATTACGGTTAACAAAGAATGTATCAGGATCGGGCATTAATAAAAGAAATTTTACGTTATTGGGAGACCCTGCTCTGGCGCTTTCTTATCCTCTGTATAATATCATTACCGATTCAATAAATGGTCATGATATTGAAACCGCCGATACACTTGAAGCATTAAGCCGGGTTACGATTTCAGGCCATATTGAGAATCTTACCGGTGAAATCCTGGATACATTTTCCGGAATAGTTTATCCAATGGTGTTTGACAAACCTTCAACCGTTACCACACTTGGAAACGATGAAACACCCGTTATGCAATTTATGGTGCAGGATAATGTTCTTTACAAGGGAAAAGCGTCTGCTTCAAATGGTAATTTTTCATTTTCATTTGTTGTGCCTAAAGATATTTCCTATAACATCGATTACGGAAAAATAAACTATTATGCAACTAATTCGGTTTTTGATGCCAATGGGGTTTATAAGGAAATCCTGATTGGAGGATTCAGTACTGAAATAATTTCTGATATGGAGGGACCGGAAATTGATTTGTATATGAACAATCGAAATTTTGTTTCAGGTGGAATAACCGACGAGAATCCCAAAATTCTGGCTTTTATAAACGACCCCAATGGCATAAATACTGTTGGAAACGGGATAGGGCACGATATTACTGCTGTTCTGGATGACGACTACAGGAATCTGATTGTTCTCAATAATTATTATGAATCTGACCTTAACAGTTACCAGAATGGGAAAATTGAATATCAGCTATCCGGTCTGTCTGAGGGCAATCATAATGTTGTACTAAAAATCTGGGATGTATTGAACAATTCAGCTGAAGCATCAATAGAATTTGTAGTAACAAGATCATCCGGTTTTATTATCGAAGAATTATTCAATTACCCCAATCCTTTTACTGATAACACCTCGTTTGTGTTTGAGCACAATCAAGCTGACTCAGAGTTGAATATTTTACTTCAGGTATTCACATTATCTGGTAAAATCATCAAAACGATTGAAACACAAATTTACTCTGATGGATTTCGTTCAGATCCGATTATCTGGGATGGTCTGGACGATCATGGAAATAAAATTGGCACCGGTATATACATATATCGTCTTCAGGTACGTTCTTCAAATAATCAGATGGTTGTAAAAACACAAAAGCTGGTCATTCTAAGATGATGTAATTTCAATACAAATAAATATTTTATCTTTGTGAACCCGAATTTTAAGTTAAAATGAATAAGGTTAGAAAGTTCCTGGTGCTGTTAGTGGTTGCATGCACCCTTCCGTTGATTTCTTTTTCGCAAATCACAACAGGAGAAGTAACAGGGGAAATTAATACAATTCAGTCGGTTGTTCCATTCCTTACAATCGCTCCGGATTCCCGATCCGGTGCCATGGGTGATGTAGGGGTTGCAACAACCCCTGACCTCAATTCCCTGCATTGGAATCCGGCAAAATATTCCTTTATTGATGGTGATGGTGGAGTAGGGCTTTCCTATTCTCCATGGCTGAGAAATTTAGTGCCTGATATTAACCTGGCTTACCTTACGGGCTATAAAAGGCTTGATGACAAACAAGTTATTAGTGGTTCATTGCTTTATTTTTCATTGGGAAACATTGTATTTACCGATCATTTTGGAAATGAAACCAGAAATTTTAATCCCAATGAGTTCGCCATTGATCTTGCTTACTCACGGAAATTTGCCAAGAAATTCTCCGGCGCAATAGCATTCCGGTACATTTATTCGAACCTGACCGGCGGCACTCATGTTGGTGGAACTGAAACCAAACCCGGCATTTCATTTGCAGCAGATGTTTCTTCCTATTTCGAAGATGATATTCAACTATTCGACCGGGATTCCCGGTTGGCTTTTGGCATTGACATTTCAAATATAGGATCTAAAATGACATATACCGACGATCAGGAACCGGATTTTATACCGATAAACCTGCGACTAGGTAGTGCATTAATGATTAAATTAGATAACTATAATTCCATTACTTTTGCAGCGGATATTAACAAGCTTCTTGTACCTACTCCACCTATTTACGATTCTACCGGAATAACCATTTTAAGGGGAAAAAATCCGTTTGTATCTGTACCTGTCGGAATGTTACAATCATTCTATGATGCACCAAACGGATTTAAGGAAGAATTGCATGAAATCACTTTTTCATTTGGCATTGAATATTGGTATTCGCAGCAATTTGCCGTTAGAACCGGATATTTTCATGAGCATGCAACAAAAGGCAACCGGAAATTTTTTACAGCAGGTCTGGGACTGCGACTGAACATTTTTTCCCTCGATTTTGCCTATCTGATTCCTACAATCCAGAATCACCCCCTTGCACGGACCTTACGGTTCTCACTTACTTTTGATTTTGATTCATTTCGTCTTTTAAATAAATCAAACAATTAATGAACCTGCGAATTGGTTTTGGGTATGATGTACATCAATTAGCTGAAAATCACCATCTTTGTCTAGGTGGATTAATTATTCCTCATTCGAAAGGAACCGTAGGTCACTCTGATGGCGATGTTTTAATTCATTCAATTTGTGATGCATTATTGGGTGCAGCCAATATACGCGACCTTGGTTATCACTTTCCCGACAGCTCACCAGAACTTAAAGGGATTGACAGTAAGATATTATTGAGAAAAACAATCTGTCTGCTAAAAGATAAAGGATATTCCCTGGTAAATATCGATTCTACCATCTGTTTGCAAACCCCGAAAATAATTGATGCCATTCCTGAAATGAAAAAAAAATTGGCACGAGTAATGGAAATCGAAGTTGAAAATATTTCCATAAAGGCTACAACCACTGAAAAGCTTGGATTTATCGGAAGCGAAGAAGGACTCGCATCTTATGCCGTTGTACTGATTGAAAAGACCGCTTAGCCCAACAAGATTTCGAATTTGGAATTTTGAATTTCGAATTTATTTGGAATTTTGAACGTTTTGCGCAGCAAAACCTCACGCCTGTCCCATTTTTTCGTGGAGTGGCATGTGTGTTAGATTGTGGGAACGAGTAATTTGGAATTTATTTGAAATTTGTAATTTGCTATTTGGAGTTTTATTTGAATAGACAAACTACCCATCTAACCAGTCGGACAGATCTATCCACAAATATTAAAAAACCTTATTAATCGCCTCATCATCAGCTATATAAGGCAAGGTGATTTTTAACCCGGGTGTTTTCTCCATCTCCCGTTTTATAGCAAAAATAGCTTCTTTATTTCTCGCCCAGCTTCTCCTGCCTATACCATTGTTTACATCCCAATGAAGCATCATATTTAATCTCCTGTCGGCTTCTTCAGTGCCATCAAGAACAAGACCAAATCCGCTATTTATTACTTCTCCCCAGCCAACACCTCCACCATTGTGAATGGAAACCCAGGTAGCACCCCTGAAGGCATCACCAATAACATTGTGAACAGCCATATCAGCTGTAAAGCTGGATCCATCATAAATATTCGAAGTTTCCCTAAACGGAGAATCCGTACCCGACACATCATGATGATCCCTTCCAAGTACAACAGGCGCTGAAATCTTTCCATCCCGTATTGCCCTGTTAAATTCCTCTGCAATTTTTATCCTTCCCTCACAATCAGCATAAAGGATCCGTGCCTGGGATCCAACCACCAGGTTGTTTCTTCCGGCCTCCCTTATCCAATGGATATTATCTTCAAGTTGTCCGGATATTTCTTTTGGCGCTGTATGATGTATTTTTTCCAAAACCCGGAGGGCAATTTTATCTGTTAATTCAAGGTCTTTCGGATTTGATGAAGTACAAACCCAGCGAAACGGACCAAACCCATAATCAAAGAATAAGGGACCCATGATATCCTGAACATAGGATGGATATCTAAAACTACCATCGGGTCGTGTGACATCGGCACCGGCCCTTGACGATTCCAGTAGAAATGCATTTCCATAATCCCAAAAATACATCCCCCTTTCCGTCATTTTATTTATAGCCTGGACCTGCCTTTTCAGGGATTCGTGAACCTGTTTTTTAAACTGATCAGGATCATTTGTCATCATAGTATTTGCCTCTTCAAAAGACAAACCGACAGGATAATAACCTCCAGCATAAGGATTATGAAGCGAGGTTTGATCCGAACCCATTTCAACCCGGATATCTTTTTCAACCAATTTTTCCCATAAATTCACAATATTTCCATAATAAGCAAGGGATACAGCTTCTTTTCCTGACTTTGCCTTCTTTATTCGAACCAGCAATTTATCAAGATCAGTATATACTTCATCAATCCAGGCTTGTGAATATCTCATGTCAATGGCTTTTTTATTCACTTCAGCAATCACACATATTACACCTGCGATAACGGTGGCTTTAGGCTGAGCACCAGACATTCCTCCCAGTCCGGATGTAACAAAAATCTTTCCTCTCAAATCCTTTTCCTTTCCCTTCGAAATTTTCCGGCCTGCGTTCAACACGGTTACAGTTGTCCCATGGACAATACCCTGAGGACCAATATACATAAATGATCCGGCTGTCATTTGTCCATACTGGGAAACACCAAGAGCATTGAACCTTTCATAATCATCCGGTTTAGAATAATTGGGTACGACCATCCCATTTGTAACCACTACCCGTGGAGCATCCCTATGCGAAGGGAACAAACCCATCGGGTGACCGGAATACAAAACCAGGGTTTGTTCATCTGTCATTTCTGCCAGGTATTTCATGGTAAGCAGGTATTGTGCCCAATTTTGGAATACAGCACCGTTCCCTCCATAGGTAATTAACTCATGTGGATGCTGGGCAACTGCATCATCCAGATTATTACTCAACATAAGCATAATCGCAGCTGCCTGAACCGATTGATAGGGATAATCAAATATTGACCTGGCGTAAATTTTGTAATCCGGCTTTAAACGGTACATATAAATACGGCCATAATCCCTTAATTCCTGTGCAAATTCTTTTGCCAATACCTGATGGTGCTTTGGGGAAAAATACCTGAGAGCATTTTTTAACGCAAGCTTTTTTTCCTCATGGGTTAGAATTTCTTTTCGTTCCGGGGCATGATTAATGCTCTTATCGTATGGCTTTGGCTCCGGTAATTCATCAGGGATTCCTTGTAAAATAAGCCTTTTAAAGTTATCGGTATTCATAATGTTTTTTGATTTGTCATTTTAACTATAAAGTTAACACTTTTTTAGCGACTATCCCTGATGGAATGTTGGTATATATTCATGTCCCGTAGGGACTAACATACAATAGGCAGTCACTTTAGTGACTGTTAATGAAAACACAAACAAGGGAAATAGTCCGTAGGGCTTGCCTGTCCGTCCGTAGGCGGGAAAGAGTGCTTTCTCTGTCCATTACGGTTCAATTTGTTGTTTATATGTCAATTAGTTAGGGCTTGGATAAAAAATTTTCTTCTGTATGGCATATCAATTTAGGTTTTATTTCGTGATATTCGTCAGACCACTACTGCTGTTTAACTTTATGATTAGGTTTAAAATATTATGCTAATAATGATATATAATAATAAATTTGAACATCTTAGTGGTCAGACGAGTAGGTTAATAAATAGCCCAGTCTTCAGATTGCCGACTGTAGACTGCCTACTTAAAAATACTTAGGGTCTTATAAAAAAATATTCTATTCTAACAATTTTAAACTATTTTTGTGTTCATCAATATCAATTATAAATTTTAAACTATTTCGTATGAAAAAGTCATGGATCGTTCTGGCGATTGTTATTCTGCTGGTCATACTTGTATATGCCTCTGTAAGAGGAACCTACAACCAAATGGTTGGCAAAGACGAATTAGTATCCGCCCAGTGGGCACAGGTTGAAAATGTTTATCAAAGAAGAATGGACCTGATCCCAAATCTTGTTAATACGGTTAAAGGGTATGCCGATTTTGAGCAGGAAACTTTAACCCAGGTTATTGAGGCCCGAGCAAAAGCTACTTCCATTCAGGTTAATGCCGGTAATTTAAATCCTGCCATATTGAATCAATTTCAGGAAGCGCAAGCAGGCCTGAGTTCAGCCTTATCCAGGCTATTAGTCACGATTGAAAGATATCCCGACTTAAAGGCCAATCAAAACTTCCTTGAATTACAAGCTCAACTGGAAGGAACGGAAAACCGGATTGCAGTTGAAAGAAGAAAGTTCAATGATGTTGCCAGGGATTATAATACGTTTATCAGGCAATTTCCGAAAAATATTTATGCCAATATATTCAACTTTGAAAGCAAAGCCTATTTTAAAGCTGAAGAAAAGGCTAAGGAAGTTCCTAAAGTAGAGTTCTAATATGAGAATATCTGATTTTTTCAACAAGGAAGAAAAAGAAAACATCACCCTCGCCATAAAAGAAGCTGAACTAAACACTTCCGGTGAGATCAGGGTACATATTGAAGGTAAATGCAGGGAAGAAGTAATGGACCGGGCTGTGTATATTTTTGAAAAACTTGGTATGCATAAGACTGAATTGCGAAATGGTGTTTTGTTTTACCTGGCAGTCAACGATCATAAATTTGCAATCCTGGGTGATGCGGGTATAAATCAGGTTGTACCGGATGACTTTTGGGATGAAATTAAAAAATCAATGCTGGATTTCTTTTCAGAAAAACAATTTAGTGAAGGTCTGAGCCGGGGAATAAAAATGGCAGGTGAACAATTGAAAAACCATTTCCCATATCAGAAAGACGACATAAATGAGCTTTCAGATGAAATTTCATTCGGTAAAGAATAAATTCATGATTCAATAATAATTTTGTCCTGAGTTATTCCTGACACGAAAAAGTTACGTCGAAGGCATCACTTTATGACAAACAAATAACAAAATTATAACGACTAATATTTTTATAATAGCTAATTTGTTATACGTTATTAGTTATAAGTTATTCGATTAAAAAAGTAAAAACAACGTATAACATATAACAATTAACATATAACTCTTTAAATTATCTTATGGTTTATGTAAAAAGTTAATGCATTTTAGTGGTCACTCGTCAGACCACTACTACTGTATAACTTAATGATTAGATTTAAAATATTATCCTAATGATGAGATATAATAATAAATTTGAACATCTTAGTGGTCAGACGAGTAGGTTAAATAATAGCCCAGTCTTCAGATTGCCGACTGTAGACTGTAGACTGCCGACTGTGGACTGCCGACTGAAGATTGCCGACTTAAAAATGCAAAGTATAATGAATCGAACATGACAATTTTAATCTATAACAATGAAGCTCAAATCAACTCTTATTATTTTCAGTCTGTTATTGTTTTTTTCTTCAATATTTGGCCAGGATATACCCGAGCGCCCCAGGCCTCCCCGTCTTGTAAATGATTTCTCTGGGTTTTTGTCCGGCAACGAAATTTTTCAGCTTGAAAAAAAGCTCGTAAGTTATAATAACAAAACCTCCACCCAGATCGCTATTGTTGTTGTTGAAAGTTTACAAGGATACGATATTGCTGATTTTAGTTTCCGGTTGGGGGAAAAATGGGGTGTTGGACAAAAAGGGTTCGACAATGGAATTGTGATACTTGTCAAGCCAAAAAGGCCAGAAGAAAAAGGGGAAGTATTTATCGCTGTCGGCTATGGATTGGAGGGTGTTGTGCCGGATGCAGTTTCTAAACGAATCGTTGAAGCGGAAATTCTTCCGGAATTTAATAGAGGAAATTATTATGAGGGTTTGAATAAGGCGGTAAATACCCTGGTTTCCTTAACGGAGGGTGAATTTACGGCAGAAGAATATAATCCACAATCAGAAGGCAAAGGTTTTGCATTCAGTACCATCGGTATTGTTTTTCTGCTTATTTTGTTTTCCATAATCGGACGACTCCGCCGGGCACGATATCACTCTTTGGGTCATAATATCCCATTCTGGACGGCTATGTTTCTGGTCGGATCTTCCGGCCGTTCACACGGCAGCAACTTTAGCAACTTCTCTTCAGGAAGTGGAAGTTTTGGTGGTTTTGGTGGTTTTGGAGGAGGCGGTTTTGGAGGTGGAGGTGCCGGTGGCAGTTGGTGAAAAAACTTTATCCTTCTTCTCACTTATTTCATCATCCACAAGAATCCGTCCGCAATATTCGCAAACAATGATCTTTTTCCTCGATTTGATATCCAATTGACGTTGTGGCGGTATTTTATTAAAACAGCCCCCACAGGCAGCTCGTTGAATAGTCACAACGGCTAATCCATTCCTTGCATTTTTACGAATCCGTTTGTACGCAGTCAAAAGCCTAGGTTCGATAAGTGTTTCTATTTTTTCTGACCGCTTTAACAGGACTGCCTCCTCTTTCTGTGTATCAGCAATAATTTCATCCAATTCAGCCTTTTTAGTATCCAAATCATCCTGACGTTCTTTCAGTACGGTATTAGCCTTTTCAATGATCTCATTTTTGTCAGTAACCTGTGCTGTGAATTCCCTGATCCGCTTTTCACACAATTCAATTTCCAGTGTTTGAAACTCGATTTCTTTGGATAAGGAATCAAATTCACGATTATTCCGAACATTCATTTGTTGCTCTTCATACTTTTTGATCAGTACTTCTGAATCTTTAATCTCATTTTTTTTTGTTACGACAGACTGCTCTACATTTACAACTTCCTCTTTGTAATTGTTAGCACGAGTTTCCAGACCGGCAATTTCATCCTCCAGATCCTGAACCTCCAAAGGCAGTTCTCCCCGTAATATTTTTATCTTATCAATCTCTGTATCAGCTGTTTGTAAATTATAAAGAGCTTTTAATTTATCATCAACTGAAATATCTGCCGGGTCGACTGCTTTGATTTTTTTCATCTCTATAAATAATTAATAGGATTAGTATTTACCTCCGAAAAATGAACTGCAAATTTAGGAAAATTTTTAATTAGCGCTTCATATAAAATTTCTTTTGTAAATTGTTCACTTTGGGAATACCGTTTCCATCCTTACTTCCTTTTCAAAATGCAATTCACTTTTTTTACCAACATATGGTTTCGTATTTTCTCCTCCACGAAAGCTTCCTTCTCCCAATATATTAAAACTACATAAATCATAATTTCCAATTCCCCCTGCTCCAGCTTTGAATATTGCCAATCTGACCTGATTAGCCTTATCAACCGGAACAAAAATAACAAGCTTTCTTAATTCTCCTTTTCTTGTTGAAAGTATGCTGGTATGTGTTAATCCTAATTTGCCGGCCATTTTAGAACTTACTCCACCCAGTATACCGTCAAGGTTTGTATGCGAAGCATATACAGCTATATGATTTTGGATAGCCTTGATAATAATACGTTCTGCATAAGTCCTTCCGGTTATACTCTTTAAACCGGTAAAAATAACCGGATGATGAGCAACTATCATGTTGGAATTTAACCGGATGGCTTCGTCGATAATCTCTTCTGTTACATCAACGGTAACCAGAACGGAATGAATTTCCAGATCAGGATCGCCAACAATTAAGCCGGCATTATCATATGATTCCTGGAATGATATCGGGGCAAAATGATCCAACCACGAAGTAATGTCTTTTACACGCATTCTATAATATAGATTAATCAGTGAAGCTTACCGAAGGTAATTAGTGTCTGTCTATAAAGTAGAAGTTTTTTTAATTAAAAGCACCCCCGTACAGTCATACTTCCTTACGGGGCAGGCAAAAATCAAAATACAAAATATTTACCCCGTGAAATAATGCTTCGCATTAAATCTTCGATTTATTTCACGGGGCAGGCAAATCGCAAATCACAATACCGATAGCTATCGGTATGAAATATCAATATTGCTTTTATTAAGAAGGGTTTGGAGTTTTGTACCGATAGCTATCGGTATGGAACTTGAAATTTATTTGTTTTTTGTTATTTGTGGTTTGGAATTTCATACTTAAGCAAGCATTTATAGTTTATGGACAAACTCTAATTAATCAGGCTATAATCCTTCCCTTATCTCGAGCAGAAGGTTTTTGATATTCTGCAAGGATTTGACCACCTCAACATTATTTATGGTATCCTCCCTGTTTTCTTTAAGTTTCTTTTTAACACCTTTAAGTGTCATTCCGCGTTCTTTTACAAGATGATAAATGATATAAATATTATCAATATCCTTGCTTGTAAAGAGCCGATTTCCTTTTTTATTCTTTTTGGGTTGAAGAACATCAAATTCTTTCTCCCAGTAACGAATGAGTGAAGCATTTACATTAAACATTGAGGCCACTTCACCTATGGAATAATACAACTTTTCAACTTTTTTTTCTTTGTAAGGCATAACGATAGTGGTAAAGGAGTCAATAAGTTATTGATTTACTAATTTAAACAATTCCTTATTAAGAATCAATGTATACTGAAAAATTGTTTTCGTTTAGATTGCTATTATTAGTTCATTCGAATTTTTCAGTAAGTTATAAGTTATTCGTTATTAGTTAATTGTTCAGGCAATCTATTCCGCCCAGGCTGGAAATACTTTTGATACAGCCCCATTATTCCCATCATTCCATCAAGTAAAAAATGTAACAACCGGTTAAACTTCAAAACTATAATAATTTATTTGTTGCTATTTTTCTTTTCACCAAAACAATACAAATATCCATCGCGTGAAGCGATATAAACTTTTTTGTCATAAGCTATCGGAGTAGCTTCGAAGGTTGTTTCGAATTTGTCAAGCAAAGTAAATGTAAGGTTTTCGTTAAATTCAAATAAAAATATTCCATTATATCCTGCTATAATTATTTTATTGCCGGCAAATATTGGAGTTGAAATGGAAGGACCGATCTGTTTTTTAAAAATAGTTTTAGGTGTCGGGTAATATGTTAAACTATCTGGACCTAATACATTATTTCCGATTTCAATTGATCTATGATCAACCACATATAAATATCCATCAATACCTGCAATCGCGGCCAGGTATGGATAATTATCCTTCCTGTAAAAATCATTGATGCCAACCGAACCAATAACCCCACCTTTCCAACCGGCAAATTCACTATTATTTGTTGGATGAAACCATACAACAGCATCTCCGGGATCTCTGGAAGGATCGAGTTTAAATGCCCCACCTTTCCCCTTAATATATTGTTTCTCCAATGTAACAATAATACAACTGTCATGGGTAACCACAGCGGAACCATCGATATCTGAACCAATATAAAAGTCCCACTCAAGTTCGCGGGTATTCAGATCATAACCATAAACATGACCTGAACCGGAGGCTATATAAATCCTATTTCCAAGCAAACTTGGCGACGATTCGGTAACAACATTGTAATTGTGATGTTTTACATCTTCCGGCCGGTAGAGTTTTCGTTCCTGTATTATTTTCGGTTGTAACATACCCTCTCGTATTGTTGCTTTCCTTTTATCCGGATCAAAAACCGTGAACAGGGAGTTTTCCAGTCCTATATAGGCTGTATCATTAATAATCAAAGCTGATCCGTCTACATCTCTGCTATAACTATCTGTCCATTTACTATTTAAACGCCAAAATTCTTCTCCGGTGATGTACGATATTGCCCTGTAACTCGGAATATATTTCGAATCAATAAAATTCTCCACTCCCAATCTGCTTCCCTGCAGAATAACGTATCTGTCAGCAAGTTTGTCAGCCTTTTCGTTTACCCATATTGTTCCCGTTCCCTTTACTACATCATCAAACTGATATTGCCATACGATCTCTCCTGTTTCAGCATTGATCTTCTTTAAAAAATGATCAAAGGCTCCCTGAATCAGATATTTTACCGTATCTTCCTGAACCAGCAGGGGTTGGCCTGTCCAACCGGCACCCGCCCAGATCTTTTCGCCAATTCTCCTGGAAATTACTGTCTTCCCTTTCCCTAAATAAACTTTCCATATCAGATCAAGCCTGGATGGCGCTTGATTTCCATAGTAGTTCCTTTCTTCATTTCCCAAAAAAGTAGGAATCAAAATTTCAATTTTACGGGTGGAATCGGTTTCGGAAGTATCGCAACAAAACGAGTAAAATGAATGTTCACCTGGCTTATTGATGGAAAATAAAAAAGCCGGTTCGATAAATAACAAACCGACTGAAATTATAAAAGTGAAGAAAAAATTGTTTTTCTGAAAAAGATTATATTTTACTTTCTTCTGCAATATCTGCTTTAGTCAAAACTCTGACCACTTTTCATTGAAAGAACAATCATCCTGTCGTATTCTTCAGCTGACAGATCGTTAAAAAAGTAATTAACCGGATTTACCTTCTTTCCATTCTGGATCACTTCATAATGCAGGTGAGGAGCAGTTGATCTACCAGTATTTCCCACAAAAGCGATGACATCCCCACGTATTACCTCTTGCCCCTTTCTTACATTGAAACTGTTTAAATGAGCATACCGGGTTTTATATCCATATCCGTGGTCAATAAGGATAGTATTGCCAAATCCGCGTGATCGTCTCACTTCTATAATAGTACCATTTCCGGTAGAGAAAACTTCAGTTCCTGTTGGTGCTGTAAAATCCATACCATAGTGAAACAGACGGATTTTATAGATTGGATGCATCCGGTAACCCCAACCTGAGGCTGTTCTCTTCAGATCCTTATTGGAAATGGGTTGAATAGCCGGAACACTGGCAAGCATATCCTCTTTATTCATGGCCAATTCAATAATTTCATCAAAGGATTTGGTCTGTACGTATAACTTTTTCTTTATTTTATCCAGCCTTTCCGCGGTTTCGATAACGATCTCTGAATTATCGAAACCTTCCAGGTCAGCGTATCGGTTAACTCCACCGATTCCACTCTCCCGCCTGGAATTAGGAATGGGTTCAGCCTCGAAAATGGTACGGTATATATTATCATCTGTTTTCTGTAAAAACTCCAGTTCGTTTTCAATAAGTTCCAATTCCTTTTGAGCTATCTCATACTTAAGTATCAACTGGCTTATTTCGCGATTTAAAGCCTTTTCTTTCGGAGAATTAAAAAACGAAAAGAAAAAAACATTATAAGCAATTGCAATCAGCAAAGTCGCCAGGAAATATGAAAAAAACCTGAAAATCTTAGCCTTAATGCTGAACTGAATTTTGTTAAAACTCAGAGATTCAGGATCGAATTTGTATTTTCCTTTAGCCATATCATTCTAAATTTTAATACAATAGAATCAAAAAAATAATTCCGATTCGGGGCAAATCTAATTTAAATAAATTAATTTTACAAGTAATTAGGGTTTAACTTTTACAGTAACGATTTACTTTTTATACCTTAAGCGCCTAAACATTAGTATTTTATGAACTCCAGCCAAATTAGAGAAGCATTTTTCGATTTTTTCAGGTCGAAACAGCATCATATTGTTCCTTCTGCTCTCATGGTCATTAAGAATGATCCTACCCTGATGTTCACCAATGCGGGAATGAATCAGTTCAAGGATATTTTCCTGGGAAACTCGCCTGCCACGCATGTCAAAGTAGCCAATACACAAAAATGCCTGAGGGTCTCTGGCAAACATAATGATCTTGAGGAAGTTGGTCACGATACCTATCATCATACCATGTTTGAAATGCTGGGGAATTGGTCATTTGGGGATTATTTCAAAGAAGAAGCCATCAAATGGAGTGTTGAATTTCTGGTGGATATTCTTGGGATTCCAAAAGACCGGATATATGCTACTATCTTTGAAGGAATTAGGGAAGAAAACCTTGAACGGGATAACGAAGCTTATTTACACTGGAAAGAAATCCTGGATGAAGACAGGATCCTTGAAGGTACAAAAAAGGATAATTTTTGGGAAATGGGCGACACGGGCCCATGCGGACCGTGTTCTGAAATTCACATCGATCTCAGACCTGAAGAAGAAAGACGGAAAATTAACGGCAGGGAACTGATCAATAAAGATCATCCGCTGGTAATTGAAATATGGAATCTTGTTTTCATTCAATACAACCGGAAAGCAAACGGAGAACTGGAACCACTACCTAATAAACACGTTGATACCGGTTTGGGATTTGAAAGATTAGCCATGGTCGTACAGGAAAAAAGATCGAATTACGAGACGGACATATTTCAACCGCTAATAGGTGAAATAAGCAGAATTTCTGGTAAATCATACGGAAAAGAAAATGAATCCGATGTTGCCATGCGGGTGGTTGCAGATCACCTCAGGGCTGTATCTTTTTCAATTGCCGACGGGCAATTGCCTTCAAACAACAAGGCTGGCTATGTTATCCGCAGAATTCTCAGAAGGGCAATCCGGTATGGATATACATTTTTGCAACAATCTGAACCTTTTATATACAAACTGGTCCCGGTACTTGTGAATACAATGGGAGATTATTTTACCGAACTGAAATCACAACAGGAAATCATAACAAAAGTAATCCGGGAAGAAGAAATTTCATTTCTAAAAACACTGGAAACCGGCATCGGGCTGCTCGACCAGATTATCCGTAGTACAAAATCAGAGAAACAAATCATTGTACCGGGTAAAATTGCCTTTGAATTATACGATACATATGGATTCCCTTATGATCTAACCGAGTTGATATTAAGAGAAAATAAACTAACGGTTGACCGAAAGGGATTTGAAACAGAGATGAAAGCACAGAAGGATAGGTCAAAAAAGGCTGCCACCATTGAGGCCGGCGACTGGATAGAATTGAAAAAATCGGAACAGCAAGAATTTATAGGGTACAACAATCTTGAATCAGAAATATTTATTACACGATATCGTCAGATTAAATCAAAGGGAAAAGATCTATACCATTTAATTTTTAATAAAACTTCTTTTTATGCAGAAGCAGGTGGACAAGTTGGTGATACAGGTTATATTGAATCCGGAGACGAAAAGATACAAATCATTGATACCATTAAGGAAAATAACCTGATCATTCACATCACCAGGGAATTACCAGGAAATCCTGCTGAAAAGTTCCATGCAGTAGTTGATTCAGAGAAAAGGGAACTTACAGCAAATAATCACACGGCAACACACCTTCTGCATTATGCCCTCAGGAAGGTACTTGGAGGCCATGTAGAACAAAAAGGTTCCCTTGTTACACCGGATCATCTCAGATTCGACTTTTCCCATTTCCGGAAAGTATCTGATGAAGAACTCACCAAGATCCAATCCATAGTAAATAATCTGATTCGTTCGAACCTGGTTCGTGAGGAACGGACTGACATAACAATGGATGAGGCGGCAGACATTGGGGCAATTGCCTTGTTTGGAGAAAAGTATAGTGATCTGGTCCGGGTTATTAAATTCGGAGATTCAGTTGAACTTTGCGGGGGTATTCATGTTAATGCAACCGGGCAAATCGGTTTTTTCAAAATCATATCTGAAGGAGCTGTTGCAGCAGGTATCAGACGGATAGAGGCAATAACAGCCCTGAGAGCTGAAAATTATATAAATGAACAATTAGGAATTTTGAAAGAAATTGCCAAACAAATCAAAGGATCCAGGGATATTTTACAGGATATCAATACATTAATTAAGGATAATTCTCAATTGAATAAGAAACTCGAAAAACTTCATAAGGGACGTCTCCAAATTCAAAAGAAATACCTTCATAGTAAATCTATCAGAATTAATGACATGGAAGTTATTGCAGAAGAGATTGAAATTCAATCTACTGATGCTTTGAAAGACCTGTGTTTTCAGCTCAGAAATGAAATTCCGGATATGTTCCTTGTATTAGGCGCTGAAATCAACAAGAAAGCCCATCTTGCCATTATGATCTCAAAAAATCTGGTTGAGGAGAAACAATTGAATGCAGGATCTATAATCGCTGAAATAGCCGGTGAGATCAAAGGTGGTGGCGGTGGTCAGCCTTTCTTTGCCACGGCAGGAGGTACGCATCCCGGTGGTATTCAAAAAGCCATTGAAAAAGCAAAAAGAATGATCCCTAATTAGAAATGATGGAACTACTCAGTTATAAAGACTCTACTTTTTACAATCAGGATCATTATAATTTGTTATAGGTTATAAGTTATTTGTTATAAGTTATACGGGACAACATTTAACCTATAACTTATATAACTTATAACATTTTGTGCCTATTATGATACTCGTCCACTACTGCTGCCGGGTGATTAGTTTAGTACTCGTCAGACCACTGCTACTGTTTAACTTAATGATTAGATTTAAAATATTATGCTAATGATGAGATATAATAATAAATTCGAACATCTTAGTGGTCAGACGAATAACCCCGCATTTTAGTGGTCAGACGAGTAGGTTAAAAAATAGCCCAGTCTTCAGATTGCCGACTGCTGACTGTGGACTGTGGACTGCCGACTATAGACATTTAACTTATAACATTTTGTTTTCCCCCTATTACCCCTTATTAAGGTTTAATAGGTGGTTGTCATGGATTCCGGTACAACCAAAATAAAATTGGCTGCATTCGAATATTCCTCATCCAATTTATTAATTTTTTCCTGAAGCTTTGTAGTGATTGTGATAATTTTCAAATCCGGCTTTTGTTGCTTCACATGCCATACAATTCCCTGAAAATTATCAGAATGGTAGCTTCCGTTAAAATGAAAAAGAAGTTTTCCTTCCTGCCAGTTATTTAGAATAAAAAATGCCAT
>DAOVQI010000140.1 GCA_030628785.1 Bacteroidota bacterium | reverse complement strand
TTATCGGTGTTTGATGCAAGCTTTATCAAGCTCCGTGAAGTGGTTCTGGGTTATTCATTCAGGGATATCCCGTTCCTGACCAGAGCAGGTGTCAGGAACATTCACATTTCACTGGTTGGAAGGAACCTGTGGCTCATTCATTCGAATATCCCTAATATCGATCCGGAGTACAACAACGGTGCAGGGAACTATGTTGGAACAGAGTCAGCTGCCATACCTTCAGTCAGGTCCTACGGATTTGACCTGAAAGTATCATTTTAGTCTGGTTTGTATTAACAACAGAAATCTTAAGCAATGAAAAAATTGAAAAAAAATATCAAACTGTTCTTTGTTACAATAATTCTGTTATGGTCAGGATCATGCACCGAACATTTTGAGGAATTGAATTCAGATCCCAATAACCCGGTAGATATCCCTTCCATTCATCTTTTTACACAGGTGATCATCCGATCTGTTAAGAATGAGTTATGTCCCTTTTTTTTCCAGGACAAACTCTTATCCCAGCAATGGAGTTTGGTATGTTGGAAGGAAGATGACAATTATTTCCCCAGATCTCTGACATATCGGCTTGATAACTATTATATCACTGATCTACTTGATCTTGAGATTGTTATACGAAAAACCAGGGAGGATATTTCCAATAATAAGGATATTGAAAGAAATACCAGTCTTTTGGCAGCAGCAAAGATTATGCGTGTTTGGATATTTCATTTATTAACCGATATGTTCGGAGATATTCCATATTCGGAAGCACTTCAGGGCCTGGATGTTAATGGTATCCTTACCCCAAAATTTGATACACAGGAAAGCATTTACATAGATTTGATTAAAGAATTGGATGAAGTGAATGCATTATTTGATCTTTCTCATGTGGCAAATTTTGGAGAGGGAGATCTGTTTTTCGATGGTGACCCAGCTTTATGGAAAAAGTTTGGAAATTCCCTGAAATTGAGGATACTGAACCGCAGCGCAGGCACACCCTGGTTTTTTACCTATGACATGATAGGAACCGGACCCTTTACAACAACGGCAGGTGACGCCGCTTATCCAAATGCTGATGCTGAAATGGCTGCCATTTTAAATGATCCTGCCGGTTTTCCTGTTTTGACAGGAAATGAAGATAATGTTCAGCTTTTTTACCCAGGCCTGCCATACAGACAACCAATATACAATATTTTTTATACACGTACTGGTTTCGTAATAAGTGGAACCATGGTAGACTGGCTGGAAGCCAGGAATGACCCAAGGCTTCCGGTTTTTGCACAGCAAACACCAGACTATGTGAATGGCACATCAACAGATCCATATGTCGGAGAACAAAATGGCGCGCCCTATTGTGCTGCAGATGCAGAAAAGATTTCATTGCTAGGTTTGCGCATAGGCTATGACGAAACCGCACCCTTGTATATATTAACCTATGATGAGATTGAATTCATTAAGGCCGAATATTTTTTGCGGCAGGGTAACGATGCATTAGCAAAAGCTGCATATGAAGCCGGTATAACTGCTTCAATGGAGCGATGGGATACACTCATGGGTGATTACCTTTCAGAACCGGAAGTTGCTTGGGATAGTGCAACTTACGATGGTGAAAAATACCAACGTATCATCGAGCAAAAATGGGCAGGATGCTTCACTCAGGGCTGGCAGGCCTGGCATGAAGCCAGAAGGACCGGTTTCCCTGCACGAATATTCGAATATGAGCTTGAAGCGACATATTTCCCGGATATGGGAATGCCGGTGAGATTGTGTATCAATGAAGGTGAGGTACTCTTGAATTGGGATAATTTTCTGGAGGCACAGAAACGGCAGAATATCGAAGAAACCAATTATGGTTTGTTCAGTACTGATGGAATAAAAAGCCAGATGTGGTGGCATACGAGGAAAAATCCTGTACCCACGGAGATTGATCCTCCGGGAAAGGGAGGAAGGGAAGGAGTGGTGTTCAGGATTGTGGTGCCGGTTGGGGAGTGAAGAAATATGAAGGTCAATGGATGAGGGAGTGAAATAGTCTGCCCGCCCGTACCGAACGGTACGTTCGGGCGGGCAGTCCTCAGTCTTCAGTCAGCAATAAATAATATGTAGTGGGCAAATTGAATATTGAATTTCGAAGTAATTATAGTGAATTGTGAATAGTGAAAAGTTATTAGATTTTGGATACTGGATGCTATGTGCTGGAAAAGTGGCAGCAGCAGTGACATTAGCAGGAATAAGTCTGCAGTCAGCAGTACGCAAATGTGGTGGCGAGCTTGGTGCGAAATGTAGAGCCGAATTGTATTCGGCTGGAAATTGATTTGGCACTAGGAGCTGGGAATAACCTGCCAGTGTCTTCTTGACCTGGCAGTGTTTATTGGTGGATAGTGGTAGTAGATAAAGAAAATCAACCACCTCCCCCTCCCTTCGGTCGGGTACTCCTCCTTTCCAAGGAGGAGAATTAGGAAAGGGGGTTGTGTTTAGGGTAGAAACACCGGTAGGGATAGTATCCGCTTAGCGCGGATAGGTTCTGGATTGAGGATTGTTGGGGTGACCCTGTGAAATAGCTTCGCATCACTCCGTGAATTTCACCCCGACACAGTCATTCTTCCTTGCGGGGCAGGCAGGGCAAGCAGGGAGAAGGGGAGGCTGTGAGACTTTGAGACTGAGTGATGGTGTAACTATGTAATGGAGATAATAGGAGATTTAGAGGAAGAACCTCGGAGAGGTTCCATTATTGTAGCAGAATATACAATTTAGTACCGAAAACGCCTGCCGAAGGCATTCTCCCAAATAGATTCTCCTGCCATAGGGATCCCTACGGGACATAGGGACTCCTACGGAGCTTTGGAAGAGTCGTTTTCTTACTTTCAATTTAATTTCTTTGTTCAAAAAAATAAAATTACATTTATAAAATACATACTAATGAGATCATGAAGAGAACACCATCGGTGTTCGATTATTGTAGAAAAAAACCTGAATTAACAATTAAACTCATTAACTAAATATAAATATCAAAATGTTAAAAAAAATAATCCTGTTGTTGCTGGCTATTTCATTTACCATATCTTGTAAAAAGATTCCTTCCCCAACAAAAGATCATATTGTTACTTTCAAAGAATTAAAGTCCCAATTTCGAACGCCACCATCCAGGTACCGGAGTGCTCCTCTCTGGGTTTGGAATGATGATATGACAGAAAATCAGATCGAGGAACAGTTAACGGATTTTAAAGATAAAGGTATCGGCGGTGTTTTTGTCCACCCCCGCCCGGGACTCATCACTCCGTACTTGTCTGACCAATGGCATGAATTATTCCGGCACACTGTTAATTTTGCCAAAGGACTGGACATGTATGTATGGATCTATGACGAGAATTCATACCCGAGTGGATTTGCGGGCGGTCATGTACCGGCTGAAATGCCGGAATCCCGGAATCAGGGTCAGGGTTTGAAATTAACCAGAATGGAAAAGTTTCCTTCTGAGTTGGAAAAAGATTATTACCTGATCCTGAAGAAAGAAGGAGAGAAATATATTGATATAACAAATAATTTCCAGGAAGAATCCGTTAAACCCGGTGATTTTTACCTGTTTGAACTGACCTTTTACAGGAAATCTCCATGGTTCGGAGGATACTCATATGTAGACCTGCTGTATGAAGGAGTTACAGAAAAATTTATTGATATTACAATGGCAGGATATGAAAAGAGTTCACTGAATGAGTTCGGCAAAACTGTCCCCGGGATTTTTACAGACGAACCAAATATAAGTTCCCCGGGAGGCATCAGATGGACTCCTGACCTCTTTTCTAAATTCCTGGAAAGATGGGGATATGACCTGAAAACATGTCTTCCGTCGTTATGGTATGAAGACGGTGACTGGAAACGTGTGCGCCATAACTATTATGCACTGCTTCTCGAACTGTTCATAGAGCGATGGAGCAAACCCTGGTATGAGTACTGCAAAAGAAATAACCTTAAATGGACAGGCCATTACTGGGAGCACGGCTGGCCAAAGCCGAACCATGGTGGAGATAACATGGCAATGTATGCCTGGCACCAGGTTCCGGCTATCGACATCCTGATGAATCAATACAAGGAAAAAGTTAATGCCCAATTTGGAAATGTAAGGGCTGTAAAAGAACTCATCAGTGCTGCCAATCAAATGGGCAGAACCAGGACACTCAGCGAAACCTATGGTGCGGGAGGATGGGATCTTCGGTTTGAAGACATGAAACGAATCGCCGACTGGCAATATGTACTTGGCGTAAATTTTTTAAACCAGCATCTCTCGTATGTAACCATTAAGGGCGCAAGAAAGCGCGACCATCCCCAGTCTTTCTCATACCATGAACCCTGGTGGAAACATTACAGAACCCTCGGCGATTACTGTGCCAGGATGTCATTGGCTCTTTCTTCAGGGGAACAACTTTACAATATCCTGGTACTGGAGCCAACCACAACGGCATGGATGTATTATTCCCAACAACAATCCAATAAAAAATTCAATGACCTGGGTCAGGACTTCCAGGATTTTGTTTTTGAATTGGAAAAATATCAGATCGAATATGATCTGGGTTCGGAAAACATAATTCAGCATTTTGGGAAAGTTGAAGATGGGAAATTTATCGTTGGTGAAAGAAACTATAATTTAGTCGTACTTCCACCAACATTCGAAAACTTTGACAAATTTACCGCCGGGTTATTGGAACAATATATTCAACAAGGTGGGACTGTCCTTTCGTTCAATCAAATACCGCTATATATCGATGGAAATAAAACCGATAAAATAAATACCCTTGCAGGGCAATTTCCAAAACAATGGATAAATGCGAAATCCCTGAAGGAAAAAGTTGCACTGGATAAACTGATATCAGAAAATTTCAGGGTTCCGGAACCGGAAAAGATAAAAGGGAAACTTTTCCACCATCGAAGAAAATTAAACGACGGAGAAATCCTGTTGTTAACCAATACAAGTATGGAAGAATGGTCAACCGGGACTTTACGGACAAAGGGGAAATCAGTAGTTGAACTGAAACCCCTGAATGGTGAGGTTATTCCATATCCTGCAGAAACAAAAAACGGTCAGATTGAAATTCATTTTTACCTCCCTCCTGTTGGAGAGCTATTGCTTTTTGTTTCAAACTCCGGAAAAGAAGATACGCAGAAAAAAAACATAGTCCCTAAAGCTAAATTTATTGATCCAACAGATAATTTGAAGATAAACAGAACCTCTCCCAATATGCTTATTTTAGATTATTGTGATGTAAAAATAGACAATGGTTCTGAAGAAAAAGATATTTATTTTTTCAAGGCAGCCGATAAAATTTTCCGGCATTACGGATTAAACGGAAATCCGTGGAGTCGTGCAGTTCAATACAAAACAGATATTCTTGATAAAGATACATTTCCTGAAAATGCAGGTTTTGAAGCAACATTTTTTCTTCATATTGATAAAAACACAGATAGAGCAGGGCTGAAAGCTGTTATTGAGCGACCAGAGTGTTGGAGTCTGCTGATAAACGGAGAGATAATTGAACCCAATCAAGGGAAATTCTGGCTTGATAAAGCATTTGGAGTATATAATATTGGTAAATTCATCCACACTGGAGAAAACAGGCTTAGCCTCATTGCTACAAAAATGACAATTTACTCAGAACTGGAACCTATCTACATTCTTGGGGATTTCGGACTTGAATCGCTGGAAAAGGGATGGAAACTTGTTTCGCCAAAACCTTTGCAAACTGGCCCCTGGAAAAAACAAGGTTTGCCTCTCTATGCTTATGGTGTTTCTTATACCAAAAATTACAATCTGGCAAGTATTGACAATCATATGATCGTTCATCTTCCCCCGAGTGGATCGGGACAGGCGGGTTGGCGGGGAAGCGTAGCAGAAGTTTCGGTAAATGGGCAACCTGCCGGTATCATTGCCTGGCCTCCTTATGAACTCGATATTACCAGTCAGATCAAAAAGGGAGAGAATGAAATAACCGTAACAGTTTACGGTACATTAAAAAATCTGCTCGGTCCTTTTCATAATGAGCCGCAAAGAGGTACCGCCTGGCCTTCCCAGTTTGAATCAGCCCCGCTTCACCAACCCCCTGGTAATAACTATGATGTGATTGAATATGGATTGTCTGAGGATTTTGTCCTGCTGGAATATACCGTAAATTAAAAAAAACTTTAATTTTCAGGTTTCATGAATAATTAGTCTACAGTCGGCAGTCTTCAGTCGGCAGTCTATATGAAGATTGCAGACTTAAAAATGCAAAGTATAATGAAATTAGCCATTATCAAGCCATAAACATTGAACTTAGCCCTGATGGTTATCGGGGCGATCTCATGATCCGCCAGCTGGCGGAGAGTAAATTCCGATACATATAAAATAAAGATAAATCAGGAGTAATTACAAATAAAAAAAAAGAGCTTACAAATGTCAAACGAACACAAAATTACCATGTTGGGTACCGGCCTTATCGGTATGTTTTACACTAAAACTCTTCATGATCAACGAGGGCGTGATCGGGTTCATTTGATTTATTCCCGGAATGAAGAGAAAGCAAAACAGTTTGCTAAAGAATGGGGAATTCCAGGATGGACATCAGATATGGCAGAAGCTATTAATGATCCGGATACAGATGTAGTTGTCATAGGCCTCCCGAATAATTTGCATAAACAGGCGGTATTAATGGTGGCTAAAGCTGGTAAGACTGTACTGTGTACCAAACCATTGGGGCGTAATGCAGCAGAAGCAAAAGAAATGCTTGATGCAGTGGAGAAAGCCGGAATTTTTAGCGGTTATCTCGAAGATCTGGTCTACCCGCCAAAAACCTTAAAGGCCCTGGAATCCGTTAAAAATGGCACACTGGGAAAAATTCTCTGGGTTCGTTCCCGCGAAACACACGGCGGACCGCATAGTGATTGGTTCTGGGATATAGAGCAGGCAGGAGGCGGTGCTATTATTGATATGGGTTGCCACTGTATCGAGATAATCAGAAATTTTATTGGGAAAGACGTCAAACCTTTAGAGGTAATGTGCTGGGCAGACACACAAGTTCATCCCATAGAAGCCGAGGATCATGGGATAGGATTGATACGTTTTGAGAACGGTGCTATAGGACAGTTTGAAGCAAGCTGGACTTTTCGCGGAGGCATGGATATCCGAGATGAAGTCGCTGGTACGGAAGGTACTATATGGCTTAATCATTTTTTAAGAACCGGCTTTGAGATGTTTACTGCCATTGCCAAAGGCGGGTATGTAGCTGAGAAAACCGAAAGTGATACAGGATGGCTCTTCCCGGTAGGTGATGAAGTACATGAGCTTGGCTATACAACTATGTTTGCCGACATGTTCAATGCGTTGGATAATAACAAAGCACCAATGGAATCCTTTTATGATGGATATGTTGTAAATGCCATTATTGACGCCTGCTACCGTTCTGCTAAATCAAAACATTGGGAGTCTGTTGATCTGAAAGAGTGGCGTGGAGAAATCAAAGTTGTTGAAACCAGTATTTCAGCAACCGATCCTGATGAAAAATATATATTAATTAAAAAAGAATTAATGCCCGATGGACGGACGAAGCTGATCCTGAAGGAAAAGAAAAGCGGGAAAATTATTCAGAAAGTTAATCCTTCAAAAACAAAATAAAAGGGAAAAATGGTTCATCCGAGAAATACGTAGTTAAAAAAGCAAATGCATTATTATTGAAAGATTAGAATAATTAATTGATAAATAGCATAATTTTAATTACTTGAAAAAGAACACCATCGGTGTTCGATTATTGTAGAAGAAACCCAATTAATAGAGATCCCGGCAACTCTATCGGAGTTGGATTATTATTAAAAAATTCTAAGACAATTGTTATGAAATCAGGAACATACACACAGTTCTATTATATTCAACTAATTTTTGCAGTTAAATACAGAGAAGCACTCACTCATCCAAAATTTCA
>DAOVQI010000379.1 GCA_030628785.1 Bacteroidota bacterium | reverse complement strand
CAAACTAAAATTAACTCGTCTGACCACTAAGATGTTCAAATTTATTATGGCTTTAGTTTAAAATAACGTTGATTTTAGTGATGATTTTGTGCTTTTGTGTTTTTGTGGCAAAGAAAAAATATGCCACTAAATCGCTAAATCACTAAATTCCACAAAATTAGAATTACAACGCTTAATTAAACTAAAGCCAACTTAATTTCCAACTAGTTGTATTTAAATAAGTTCCAAATTTAATCTTAATCGACCATTTTATTATTCCGGTCCATGGAGCATATTCTATTTAATGAATGTTTGTAGTTGGACCGGTATTCTTTTTGGGGTTCTTACTTTTCTACAATAATGTGACCCCTACAGGGTCAATCATTCACAATATTAGCATTATTGAAATCTCAGCGTTTTTACTAATAACAATTAACAACTCTTTCCTCACTTTTTTCTTTTCACAAATAAATTTTCATCTTGCCGGGTATCGTTAAGTTCTAAAATAGTTATTTCAACTTTGTACATAGCTTGTGCTATGCGGGAGACTTTTATCTTCCAGTTCACCCCGTTGGAAATTCCGAAATTCCTACGGGGTTTATCTGGGTTAGGTATTTTAGGCATTTTAAATTTTAGGCATTTTAGGCATTTCAGCTCATTTATTATCTTTATTTTTGTTGACATTTTTTACAGAACACTTTTTTGCAGTGAAGATTCATAAAGAACTAAGGAATTTTAATGTCGTAACTCCTGTAGTGACTGTCGGGATATTTGACGGGGTTCATCAGGGTCATCTTTCTATCCTGAACAGGCTGAAAAACCTTGCCCGGAAAGTAAAAGGAGAAACGGTTATTATTACTTTCTGGCCACACCCCAGGATGGTGCTTGTTTCGGAAGGATCGAACCTGAAATATCTAAACACCCTGACTGAAAAACAAATATTGCTGGACCGTTCAGGGATCGACCATCTGGTTATTATTCCGTTCACAAAAGAATTAAGTCATTATTCAGCCCGGGAATTTATTAAGAAGATACTGGTTGACATGATCGGTGTAAAATACCTGGTCGTTGGTTATAACCACCAATTCGGGAAGAACAGGCAAGGGGACTTTCAAACGATCCTTTCTTGCTCAGAGGAGTATCATTTCACGGTGGAACAACTGAATGCGAAAATTGTGGACGAGGAGAAAGTCAGTTCGACAAAGATCAGAGAAGCTTTATTATCAGGACGGATCAAAACCGCCAATTCATTTCTCGGGTATGATTATTTTCTTAATGGAACAATCGTTGCCGGGAAAAAGATCGGGCGATCGATTGGTTTTCCTACCGTTAATGTCCTGGCTGAAGAGGATTATAAAATGATTCCCCGGGATGGCGTTTATGCAGTAGAATTGGTGTTGGGTGGTAAAACGTTCAGGGGAATGCTGAATGTCGGAGTTCGTCCAACCGTAAACAGTGGAGGAGAAGCAAAAAGCATCGAAGTCCATATTTTTTATTTCGATCAGGAAATTTACGGACAAGATGTTACGCTGATTTTTAAACAAAGGATCCGTGATGAGAAAAAGTTCGAAAACAAGGAAGCCTTGGCAGAACAATTGAAGTTGGATAAACAAGAAGCTCTGAAAATACTACCGGGCAAGGAATCCTGATTTATATATATAAAAAATTCCCATAGAGCCTGTTCCGATTTATCGGAAGCATTATTGTATTGTAAAATTTTTGTGTTTTCTTCATGGTCAAGGTCCAAACAAAGAAAATAATAACTTTACCTTTATTGCGAAGAAATTCACTGAGGCAGGCTAACAGGGAGCCCGAAATCGAAAAATTTATGGATAAAATTGGTTTTAAAATATTACTTTTGTTTAACAGATAAATCATAAAAAATGAGAAACGAAGATACTATGGTTGAAAGTCTGCCATATAAAGTCAAAGACATAAGCCTTGCCGAATGGGGAAGGAAGGAAATTGAAATTGCTGAAAAAGAAATGCCGGGTTTGATGACCATCAGAAGGAAGTATGCATCACAAAAACCTCTTAAAGGTGCACGGATTACGGGGTCTTTACATATGACCATTCAAACGGCGGTATTAATTGAAACCCTGATGGAACTTGGAGCAGAAGTAAGATGGGCCAGTTGTAATATCTTTTCCACACAGGACCATGCTGCAACAGCCATTGCAAAGCGTGGTGTTCCCGTATTTGCCTGGAAAGGTGAAACACTTGAGGAATACTGGTGGTGTACCACACAGGCATTATCGTTTCCTGATGGCAAGGGGCCGAACCTGGTGGTAGATGATGGAGGCGATGCAACACTAATGATCCATAAAGGATACGAAGCAGAGAAAAATCCTGCTATTCTGGATATACCGGCTTCAAACAGGGAAGAGGAGGTTATTTTAAACCAATTGAAATCCATCCTCAGTGAAGATCCTGACAAGTGGCACAGAGTGGTTAAGGAGTGGAAAGGTGTATCAGAGGAAACAACAACCGGGGTTAACCGTCTTTATCAAATGAAGGAAGCCGGAAAATTGCTTGCTCCCGCAATTAATGTAAACGATTCGGTTACCAAATCAAAATTTGATAACCTGTATGGTTGCAGGGAATCACTGGCTGATGGGATAAAGCGGGCCACTGATGTAATGCTGGCAGGAAAGGTTGTTGTTATTTGTGGTTATGGTGACGTGGGAAAAGGATCAGCAAAATCAATGAGGTCATATGGCGCTAGGGTTATCGTAACGGAAATTGATCCGATTTGTGCCCTGCAGGCTGCAATGGAAGGATTTGAAATAAAGCCCATTGAGAACACGCTGGATGAAGCTACCATATATGTTACAGCTACGGGTAACCTTGATGTGATTACAGTGGAACATATGAAACGCATGAAGGATCAATCCATCGTTTGTAATATTGGACATTTTGATAATGAGATTCAGGTTGATCAGCTTAATAATTTTCCGGGCATTAAAAAAGTAAATATAAAACCTCAGGTAGATAAATATATTTTTCCTGACGGACATGCTATTTATATGTTAGCAGAAGGCCGGTTGGTTAACCTGGGCTGTGCCACAGGACATCCTTCTTTTGTTATGAGCAATTCCTTTTCAAACCAGATACTTGCTCAGATTGAATTGTGGACCCATGATTATGAGATCGATGTTTACCGGCTTTCAAAGGCCCTGGATGAGGAAGTTGCCAGGCTTCACCTTAATCAACTGGGTGTTAACCTGACAAAAATGACCAAAGAACAAGCTGAATATATTGGCGTACCAATAGAAGGACCCTATAAACCAGACCATTATAAGTATTAAT
>DAOVQI010000391.1 GCA_030628785.1 Bacteroidota bacterium | reverse complement strand
TTGCCTGAATGTAAATATACCGGCAGGGAAGAAGGAGATTATCAAAGGAATTAAAATTTGCAGACAAACGGATGGGCATTGGCAGGAAGAATATGATAAAAGAACTGATCCCCAAAATCGTGAATATTATTGGCTTACAGGTTACTTTAATAATTTTGAACCGGATGCTGAGGATACGGATGAATGGGCTTTGAAAAACAATTACGTATCCATTGTTCCAATTCAGGTCGATTTTACTTCCTTTAGCCAATTGGATAGATTAAGAAAATGGGACATTTAGTCTACCTGGTTTTTTTAAAGAGGTTGAAGAAAGATTTAAATGAAGCAAAAACTAAACTCGGTTAGTATAGGTGTTCTTACTGGGGTTTTTGTCCCATTGATTGCAGTGATCCTTTTTTATCTTTTTACTTCAAAATCGTTTTCGGTTAAAGAGTATATTCATTTTCTAATTCTTAAAAATGTTTATACCAATATTATCAGTCTGTGTGTTATCCCAAACCTTTTAGCCTTCTTTATTTTTATCTGGTTGGATTTTTTAAATTCAGCCCGTGGTGTATTAGTGGCTACATTCGGTTTTGCTTTTATTGTATTGGGTTTAAAAGTCTTGACATAAAAAATGAATATCTTCCATGAAGTACTACATTATAGCAGGCGAAGCTTCGGGAGACCTTCACGGTGCTAACCTGATCCGGGCATTAAAGCGAAAGGACCAGAATGCAACCTTCAGGCTTTGGGGCGGCGACCTGATGAAAGAACAAGGAAAAACCCTGGTCCGGCATTATAAGAAACTTGCTTTTATGGGGTTCCTGGAAGTCATTCAGAACCTGAGAACTATTGCCAGGAACATAAGGTTTTGCAAAAAAGACCTGTTGGAATACAATCCCGATGTCTTGATTTTGATAGATTATCCGGGATTTAACCTTAAAATAGCAAAGTTTGCAAAAACCAAAGGCTTAACAGTTTTCTACTATATCTCTCCTAAACTTTGGGCATGGAAACAGTCCAGAATAAAAATTATTAAACAATATGTTGACAAAATGTTTGTAATCTTTCCGTTTGAGGTTAATTTTTACAAACAGTTTGATTTTACGGTGGATTATATGGGAAATCCAATAATGGATGCCATTGCCGAAAAAAGCAAATCTTTGGATACCAGAGAAACCTTCCTTAAGAAAAATAGTCTTCCTGATAAACCCATAATTGCCTTATTACCCGGCAGCAGAAAACAGGAGTTGAAAAATATGTTACCGGTAATGCTGGAGATCATACCTTTTTATCGGGATTATCAATTTCTTATTGCCGCTCATTCATCTATTGAAGAGCCTTATTATGCTCAGCTGACGAAAGGGTTTAATGTTAAATTACTCTTCGACCAAACCTACCCGGTTTTGCAACATGCCAAGGCAGCAATAATTACATCAGGTACTGCCACATTGGAGGCAGCTTTACTAAATGTGCCGGAAGTAGTGTGTTATAAAGGAGGTAAAATATCCTATTTTATTGCAAAACAGTTTGTAAATGTGAAATATATTTCCCTTGTAAATCTTATAATGGATGCTGAGGTGGTGAAAGAACTGATCCAAAATGATTTGGAACCGGCAGCACTCAAATCGGAACTTGGTAAAATTTTACAGGATGGGAATAACCGTAAGGAAATGTTAAATCAGTTCAATATCTTGCGGGAAAAGCTGGGTGAACCGGGCGTATCTGATAAGATCGCTGATGTAATGTATAACTATTTACAAACCAGTGTATAATACAAAGTCTTGGCTCTGGTTTATAATAGTGCGGTTTTTAGTGAGGATTTTGAGTTTTTGTGTTTTTGTGGCAAAGAAAAAGAATATGCCACCAAATCTCTAAAACACGAAAATTCACAAAATAAAAATTTCAATGCTTACTTAAACTAGAGCCAAAATCATTTTTTGCTATTACATTAAAAAATTTTATTTTATTAGCAAGATTTTGATTGCAGCATTGCTGCGTTAAGGAACATCCTTTCAACTGAATAAAATGCGAAAAATAGTATGTTTAATCTTTGTCCTGAATCTACTTAACATATCGGCTCAAAAAGTCAGCGTTAGTCTTTATAACGATTTTGATCTGACATCGGTTGTTGTTTCGTTGGATGAAGGGAGTTACAGGGTTTATTGCGACAAAACCTATCAGTTTACCTTAGATCCGGATCATGTTATTTATATTACAAGAACAAATGATCAAATTTCGTTACGAGATTCAAAGGGTCACATAGGGATGTTCAGTAAAATTTTGTTTAGAGGTACAGGTAATGCTAATTCATTTAAAATAAGGCCTGTTAATCCATTAATCGGGGAACGGAAATATGATGATGAATTGGAAATCCGGATCGACCTCAATCGGTTATTATTTTTAAACTGGGTGGATATGGATGATTATATTGACACTGTTGTTGAGACGGAGGGTGGTCCTAAAGCAACTGTCGAATATTACAAAACCCAATCAATCATTACACGGACATACACCTATGATCATCTGGATCGGCATATTGAAGAAGGCTTTCATTTATGTGATGGCGTTCATTGTCAGGCATATAAAGGAAGAGGAAAACGTAACAGCTTAATACTCAAAGCAACCAAACAAACTGCCGGGCTTGTAATAACGGATAAAAATCAGGAATTAATAACAGCTGCCTTTTATGCCAATTGTGGTGGTGAAACAGCCAACTCGGGAGATGTATGGCTGCTTAGTAAACCGTATCTCCAAACAGTGAAAGATCCATATTGTTTGTATGCCCGAAATGCAAGGTGGAAAAGAACTTTTTCCCTGCATGAATGGAGTAATTATTTGAAGAAGAACGGCTTTCCTGTAGATGGATTTCATGTTAGCCTTTTTGTTTTCGATCAGCCAACAAGAAAAAAAAACTATATATGGATGAATAGAGCCATTCCTTTTAAGAAGATCCGGGACGATTGGAAATTACGATCTTCCTTCTTTTCAGTGAGAGTAGAGGGTAATCATATCATATTGGATGGGAAAGGCTACGGACATGGCGTCGGATTATGCCAGGAAGGTGCTATGGAAATGGCACTAAAGGGTAAAACATATCAGGAAATAAT
>DAOVQI010000192.1 GCA_030628785.1 Bacteroidota bacterium | reverse complement strand
CCAAAGCTTTTATCCTGTTGTTTATTTTAATTGAACTTATTACCTCCCTCCAGAATCAGCAAAGTAACGGGTTGATAGTGGCTTTGCTGATCCTTGCTTTTAATCAGCTCGAAAAACATAATCTGTTGCTTCCATCCCTTTTCATTGCTCTTACAGTATATATTAAAATATTCGGAATAGTGGCATTCATACTTTTCCTGTTTTATGAGAGGAAAACGAAATTTGCGCTGTATTCGATCATGTGGACTCTTCTTCTGCTTGTCTTACCATTAATGGTCATATCCTTAGATCAATTAAAATTTTTATACTCAAGCTGGTGGAACTTGTTGAACACTGACAGTTCAGTGGAGACTACTTTTTCAGTCATGACCTGGTTAAAGGTTTGGTTTAATTTGAATTTACCGGCAGGATTGGTAAGACTGGCAGGACTTTTATTACTGGCTATTCCTCTTATAAAAATAAATGCTTACCGGGAATTCGGGTTCAGATTTTTATTTTTTGCTGCCGTTCTGATTTGGGTTGTGATTTTTAATCATAAGGCCGAATCGCCAACCTTTATAATAGCAATTTGTGGTGTTGCCTTCTGGTTTTTCTCACAACATTTTAAGATCGAGAATATTATTTTAGTTTGCTTTGTCTTTATATTCACAATCCTGGCTCCTACCGATTTATTTCCAAGAAACGTCAGGGTTAATATACTGGTACCTTATGTTGTTAAGGTATTTCCATGTATTCTTGTTTGGCTTAAAATAACGTTTGATCTGATTTTTGGGAAAAAGGACATAGTTTCACAAATTGATTAATCCGCCAGCTGGCGGAGAGTAAATTCCGATACATAAATTAAAGGCTCCGTTTATCTGGTATGATATTCTCCATGTTGTTGATGTATTGACTCAATTCACATGGCTGCATAATGATCCGCATCTTCAGGAAATGGTTAAGATCATTACAAAAAAAATGGACATGAATGGTTTTTTTATGACTGAATCGGTATGGCGAGCCTGGAAAGACTGGGATTTCGGACAGAAAAAAGAACCTTCCAGGTGGATTACATTTCTGGTTTACAGAATATTGAACCGTTTGGAAGAAAATACTTAACAAAGCTATAAATCAACTAATTATAATGAGGGCGATTTAAATGTTACCAAAAGATGTATCATATTGTTCGGATTTTATGGGTAATCTAAAAACACGATTACGTTGTATGCAAAAATATCATAGTAATATATCTTTTGTGTTTGCTGCTCTTATGTTTTTGCTGACTGGTATTTTCGCATTCACATGCTGTACCGGTATACAAAAGAAAAAACAGAATATTTCTGAAAAACCAAACATTGTTTTCATTTTAGCTGATGACCTTGGCTGGGCAGATTTGCCGGTTTATGGAAATACATTTAATGAAGCACCTAATCTGGATAAAATGGCATTGGAAGGTATAACATTTATCAATGCTTATGCAGCTTGCCCGGTTTGTTCTCCAACCCGTGCAAGCATCATGTCGGGACAATACCCTGCCCGGTTAGGAGTCATTGATTTTATTCCCGGGCACTGGAGACCTGACGAGAAAGTAATTGTGCCTCAGAATAGAAAAAGAAAACAAATGAATTGTATCAATTATTGGAGGAATGGCGTAAAGATACCAAAGCAGAATTGCCAGTTGAAAATCCGGATTTCAATCCCGAAAAACGTTATCTATGGGGCAAACACCCAAGCAGGGTGCGATGATTTGTTTAAAAACGATATCTATTGCCGATACGATTCCTGATTGATCATATCCAGACATTGATATAGATATTGAAATGATTAAAAATAACAATCTTTAAAAACATTATTATGAACTTCTTCAGAAACATAATTTTTTTAATCATTTTATCAACAATATTATTGTTAGTTAATTGCAAACCGGAAACGAAAACAGAAAAACCGGTAAATTTCAGTGGCATTTATCCTCACCTTGCCTATTACAACAACGAAGATGAATGCGGTACGGGTGCAGTTGTTCCCTGGGCTGGCCGGCTATGGGTAATCACGTACGGACCTCATTGTCCTTTTGGCTCTTCCGATAAATTGTATGAAATCTCCCCTGATCTTTTGGAGATTGTTCGGGACGAAAGCATTGGCGGTACACCGGCCAACCGGATGGTCCATAAAGAAAGCAACCAACTTTTTATCGGACCCTATGCAATTGATGCTAATCGGAATGTGCAGGTGATTCCTTACTCGGAAGCTCCCGGCCGCTATACAGGTAATGCCCGCCATCTGACCAATCCGGAAAGAATGATATATATCGGTACCATGGAAGAAGGATTTTACGAAGTGGATGTAAATACACTTGAAACAACCATGCTTTATGAGGATGGGAATGTACAGCATAAAAAAGGGGATGATACTGAAAGTAATGAATCAAATTCATTGTTGCCGGGCGCCCATGGTAAGGGACTCTATTCCGGACAGGGTGTCCTGGTTTACTCGAACAATGGAGAAGCCTCAAAAGAAGCCCTTAAACAATTTGATATTGAAGCAGGCGTATTGGCAGAATGGAACGGGAAAGATTGGAAAGTTGTTCGAAGGAATCAGTTTGTGGAAGTTACAGGCCCTGGAGGGATCTACGGAAATAAAAACCCGGAAACAGACCCGATATGGGCAACTGGTTGGGATCATAAATCATTACTGCTTGGTGTCCGCGATTTGGGAGAATGGTCTTTTTTCCGTTTGCCCAAAGCAAGTCATAGCTATGATGGCGCCCACGGTTGGAATACCGAGTGGCCCCGCATCCGCGATATTGGTACACCCGAAAATCCAGACTATTTAATGACCATGCATGGGATGTTCTGGCGTTTCCCGGGATCTTTTTCAAGTAACAATACTGCCGGAATACGGCCTCGTTCTGCTTATCTTAAAGTGATTGGTGACTTTGCCCGTTGGAACAATCAACTCGTCTTTGGTTGTGATGATTCGGCTACAAAGGAATTTCTTAATAAAAGAAAAGTTAAAGGTAATATTGAGGGCCCGGGACAATCGAATTCGAACCTGTGGTTTACAACCATTGATCAGCTGGATAAACTCGGTCCCATTACAGCAGAAGGGGCTGTTTGGTTAAATGAACAGGTGAATGCCAAAGACCCCTCGGAACCCTTCCTATTTACCGGTTGGCCTAAACGGTGTGCCTGGATCCGGAATGATGGAAACAGAACGGTTAACTTTGCATTTGAGGTGGACAAAAAAGGAGATGGAAATTGGGAGTTGCAGCATTCTATTGAGGTTGAAGCCGGGAATACTGCTTTAGTTGACTTTCCATCTGATGAACCGGGTGAATGGATCCGGGTGACAACAGACCTTGCAACAGAGGCTACAGTGTATTTTTCTTATGCCGGGGAGGATAACAGGACAACTACTTCTGATGAGATGTTTAACGGATTAGCCAAAATTACAGATAACGAAGTAATGTGCGGGCTGATTTATGGTTTGGGAGATAACCGCAGGGCATTAGGCATGTCGGCACATATAAGCGAAGGTGATAAAAATCTTGATGCCGGATACTATGAGCTTGATGCTGAAATGAAATTGCTTCGTAAAGATGATCCGGCAACACAAAAATTTATTAATGAAAAGTTTGCTATCCCTGAAAATGTGGTTTCTGTTGAAGAGTCGTCTATGCTTATTGTTGACGATAAAGGCCGCCAGTGGCGTTTGCCTCTTGGTAGTAGTGCGTATGATGAAATTACCAGTTCTGCCAAACTGAGGATTTGCCGCGAAGTAGCAACAGAACGCGATCTGTTTAATTGTCATGGTACTTTTTATGAGTTGCCTGCCGAAAATGCCGATGGATTTGCAAAAATCCGCCCGGTCGCTTCACACAACTTCCGTATTAATGACTATGCTTCCTATCGTGGATTGTTAATCATGACCGGAATTAATCCTGAAGCCGGAAAAGACAATCCGCATATCATTTTTTCTGTAGATAGGAAAGCGGCTGTCTGGGCAGGAGTCATTGATGATTTATGGAAGATGGGGAAACCTGTTGGGCATGGTGGTCCCTGGAAAAATACCGAAGTTAAAGCAAGTGAACCTTCCGATCCTTATCTGATTGGATTCTACGATCATAAAAAAATATCCCTTTCACACGATTCAAAAGAGCCGGTCAAATTTAAAATAGAGGTAGAGCCGGTTGGGCATGGACCGTGGATGACCTACAAAAAAGTAACTATTCCTCAAGGGGAAACATTCGAACATAATTTCCCTGATAATTTTCAGGCCAGGTGGATAAGGTTCAGCTCAAATAAAAATTGTAAGGCAACAGCTTGGTTAGTATATGAGTAAAAAAGGTGATCAGGCATAAACTTATAAATATAAATTACATAAAAAGAAGTTATTATGAAACTAAAATTATTTATTGGTCTGGTAGTATTTTCATACTTATATACTGCTTGTGATAAAGTGTATGAACCTGTCTCGATTGACAAAATTCGTTTGGTTTGGAACCATGACCCTGCAACTGCAATCTCAATCGGATGGGATCAGTTGACAGGGGAAAATCCGGTAGTTTATTATGGGACTAAAGATCAAGGCAGAAAATGGAAAAGATATAAACTTTCACAGGAACCTACACGGGAGATCAGCCACCACAACATGAATACAAAATTTTGTGAGTTAAGTGGCCTGCTTCCTGATAAAGCTTATTATTTTGTTATAAAAGACAGTGAAGGAGTAAGTGAACGTTTCTGGTTTAAAACTGCCCCGGACAAACCTGTTCCTTTTACATGCATATTGGGTGGTGATACAAAAAGTGTTGAACCTTCATTAAGTGCCGGTCGTTCTTCAAATAAAATGGTAGCAAAGCTACGACCTCTTTTCGTGGTATTCTGTGGTGATTTCACCTCCGATGATGCAACCGATCCGGATCATTGGGCACTCTGGCTTACCGATTGGTTTGAGCTAACTCGCACATCGGATGGAAGACTATTTCCCATTGTTCCTGTTCAAGGCAATCATGAGAGTGGTGAGCCAGGGATATTGAACAGCATCTTCAATGCCCACTATCAGTATGAAAACCCTGAAAACATTTACTATTCACTTTCATTTGGAGGTAACTTTTTTCACATGATAATATTAAATTCTGAAATCGATGAAGGCGGTGATCAAAGACAATGGCTGGAAGAAGACCTTAAAAAACATAAAGATTTCACATTTAAACTTGCATCCTACCATAAACCCTTTCATCCTCATACAATGGGTAAAAGAGAGAACATTTATCAGTACCACCAATGGGCTTATCTGTTTTATGAATATGGACTGGATATTTCTTTAGATGCCGATTCCCATATGTCCAAGATTACCTATCCACTAAAACCTGATTCTATAAATGGTTATGAAGGATTTATCAGGGATGATATTAACGGGACCATGTATATTGGTGAAGGAAGCTGGGGCGCCGGTTACAGGGTTGCTGATGACAATAAACCATGGACTCTCCGAAGTGGCTCATTTAACCAGTTTAAATGGTTGCAGGTTTTTCCTGAAACAGATAAAGATCCTGCTCATATTGATATCAGGACGGTTATTACCTCAGTTCGCAATAGCCTTAGAAATAATATCCCTTATGTTGAAGGTGTATCTAATCTGTCAGAAGATGATGTTTTTGTCATCCCTCAAGGTATTAAACTTTTTTCCACAGAGCCTTATGGTGATATAATTACATATCCTTTTACAAATCGTAAATAGTGGGAATAATAAAACTTTCAATAATAATTAGTCCTTCAGGGATAAAAACGCAACCCCGACAGGGTTCGAACCATTACATGAACAAAGTGGAAGGAATGTCTCATGAGCTGGTTTGAGCGATGGATTCGCCCCGTGAAATAGCTGCACACGCAGCTCAGGCTACGCCTGATTTCACGGGGTAAATGAGAGTGAATAAACCCTGTCGGGGTTTTTAAAAATACTCGTAACCCGAATTGAAGTCGGGGTACGAGCAGCAACCTTGTCGGGGTTATATAAGAAAGATCCAACCACCTCCCCCTCCCTTTGGTCGGGTACTCCCCGCCCGACTGAACGAATCAGTCGTTCGGGCGGGCCCGCCTGAATGAAAGAATTCCCGCCCGCCTGCCTGAACTGCCGAACGGCAGGCAGGGATGACTCCGGGCGGACGGGCTCTTCCCTACAATCCTCGGTCCGCCTAAAGCAAGTGGCCGGTGCCATTCCCCCCTTATCTGTTGGACCGATTGGAGCGGTTGGACGGATTACCTACCTACCCCTAAAAAAGTTTGTGTTACCCGAAAATTGAATTGACAATGCCTTACAGATTGTTTATAAGCAAGATACATTATGCCTACGGCCAAGTTGGGTTAAATATATTGAATAAGATCTAGTATCAAGCCTGATTTTAGAATATTTATATAACAATTTGAGTAATAATGTAAAATAAATTCAAATGAAAGCCGGACAATTAGCACACGAACTGTTATCTGAGGCCGGGATTAAAACCAACGGAGATAAGCAATGGGATATCCAGGTACATAATGACAATCTTTACCGCAGATTATTG
>DAOVQI010000017.1 GCA_030628785.1 Bacteroidota bacterium | reverse complement strand
CCCTTTGACCCTTTGACCCTTTGACCCTTTGACTCTTTGACCCTTTGACCCTTTGACCCTTTGACTCTTTGACCCTTTGACTCTTTGACCCTTTGACCCTTAGACTCCTCCCTGCCAGGAAAGGGGAAAATCAATCAAATCAGCTATTTTAATTCTCTTGCCTGTTTCAATAGATTGACGGGCTGCGATACCAATCAAACTTGCCATTATGCCTGCCCGGCTTCCTGCCATCTTTCCGAGCGGATCGTTTTGATTGGGTTTGAGAAGCATATCTTTCAACTTTTCATCAGCCCCTCCATGCCCTCCCTCTTCCTGTTTTTTGTGCCATGTTATAGTGTCTTTGAAATTCTTAGTCAGGCGAAAATCGGATTCATGTTCAGCATCCCATGGTTGGCGATGATACAATCTAACATCAAGCCTGCCTTTCTCACCATTGAAAGCAATCCGTTGTCCCTCATAAGGTAAAAAAGCGTTTAGTGAATAACTCAGCAAAACACCATTATTATATTTAACCTCTACTGTCATTGTATCATAGGTGTCATTATCATTATCCCAAACACAGCCATCTCTCAGGTAGCCATCTTCCTTTTCACACGCAACGTACATATCCATAGATCTTTGATCCTTTGTGATATCCCAGTAGAAATCGCATTTACCGGCAAACGGGCATCCCCGGCAATTTCTATACCGGAACGAATTATTCTTTCCATAATACGCCACATGCCCAAAGGCATTCACCTCTACAGGCTCAGCATCCAGTGACCAATTCATCTGATCGAAATGATGAGATGCCTTAGTGCATAATAATGTTCCTGAGAACCTGGCTTTACCGTGCCAGCGTCGAAAATAACTTGCGCCATGATGAATATCCAGATATTCCTGGAATTCTGCAGAAATTATTTTACCCAGGTCTCCAGACATAATTACCTGTTTAATCTCTTCTGCAAACATGTGATGCCTTACATTAAAAGCGGTAATTATTTTTTTTCCGGTTTTTAATTCCGCATCCAATAATTTCTGGCATTGTTCAGCTTCTGTTGCCAAAGGCTTTTCACTGATAACATTACAACCAAGCTCCATTGCTCTAACAGTATATTTTGCATGAAAACAATCTACTGTGGTTACAATTACAGCATCGGGTTTGGTTTCCCGAACCATCCGGTCAAAGTCTTTAGCTATGTATGTCGGTGCATTGGTCCCGATATACTTTTTTGCATATTCAACACGTTTCGGATTAATGTCACATAAACCAACCAGTTCTAAATAATCGCTATAAGGCCGGACAAGCGCTTTGCCCCATGTCGCTGAACCCCTGCTGCCGGTTCCTACCAGAGCCACTTTTAGTTTCTTAACGGTTTCATTTCCCGCCAGAGAACGATTTGCAAACATGCTGAAAGCCGAAATACCGATAGCCAGTTTCGCACTTCTGTTTACAAATTCTCTCCTGCCAATATTCTTCTTTTCTGTAGCCATTTTTTTTTCTTTTAAAATTTTAAATATTTTTTTCAAAAAGTTATTGCTTATCCCGAACTCACGTTTAGGTAATAAAAAGAATACAACAACCTAAGTTAATTAAAAATAGTAATAATTAAAACAAACTACTAATTTTGACACTGAGGCTGTCTCAAAAGTATATTTTACCACAGAAATCATGAAAATTACACGGCGCAAATTCATTAACAAAACCATTGCAGGGGCAACCGGACTGGCTTTAAGCCGGTCCGTTTTGGCAAACAAACTTGTTAATTTCACTGCTTCAGACCCATTTGATCTTGTTCCCCTGGGAAATACAGGTATTAAGGTTTCACTTATTAGTTCCGGCACAGGCGCGAATGGAGGAAATCGACAATCTAATATGACACGGTTAGGAAAAGAAAAATTCGAGGCTGTATTAAAATATGCAATCGAAAGAGGTGTCCGTTTTTTCGATTGTGCTGACACATATGGAACCCATCCATTTGTTGCCAATGCTTTTAGGTCTGTTCCACGGGAAAAGTATGTGCTAAGCTCCAAAATCTGGTTCCATACAGGTGGCATTCCTGATAAAGAACGACCCGATGCGGATGAGGTGGTTAATCGTTTCCTGAAAGAACTCAATACGGATTATATAGACCTCATCATGATCCACTGCCTTACAAGTTCGGATTGGCCAAAGAAATTTGAAAAACAAATGGAGATCCTGACAAAACTCAAGGAAAGAGGTGTAGTCCGTGCGCATGGTGTTTCGGTTCATTCATTGGATGCCATGAAGGCATGCCTGAACAATCCCTGGGTAGATTCAGTTCATGTAAGGATTAATGCCTATGGTATAGCGATGGATGATAAAAACCCTGCAAATGTGGCTGAGGTTATTAAGAAACTCCATGATGAAGGAAAAGGAATTGTAGGGATGAAACTTATTGGCAATGGTGCATTCCGGAATGAACCGGAGAAAATTGACAAATCGATCAGGTATGTTTTAGGTTTAAGTGCAGTAGATACAATGGCAGTAGGATTTGAACGGCCGGATGAAATCGATGATTTTGCTGCACGTGTAAAACGAGCTCTGAAAACATAAGTTGGTGATTTAATTTTCTATTATGTATTAAAAATAAACAAAAAAATCCCCCCGTTATTTACTCACAATTACGATGGGGTACAATTTAAATTATTTGAGGGAGGATTATTGGGGTTAAAAATGCTAAGGCCTTGAAAAAGCCCTAAGAAAAAACTAAGGAATACAATTTCTGTTATTTATGTAATATTTTGTCGGAATTTTGCTAAAAGACAATAACCGGGTGAATTACTCATATCTAAGTGCCTCAACAGGATTCCTTGTAGCAGCCCTGTAACCTTGCAAGCTCACTGTCAAAAGGGTAATGACCAACGCCAACAGTCCGGCCAGGGCAAATATCCACCAGCTCAGGGTGGTTTTGTAAGCAAAATTTTGTAGCCATTTGCTCATGGTATAATATGCAACAGGGCAAGCAATTACGAAAGCAATTACCAACCATTTTATAAAGTCGTAATTCAGCATTTTCACGATCTCGGATACTTTAGCGCCGTTCACCTTACGAATGCCGATTTCTTTGGTTTTTTGTTCTGCTATAAACAATGAAAGTCCGATCAATCCGAGAGAGGCAATAATAATGGTTAAAAAAGTAAAGAATATAATGATTTGTGCAAATTTTACTTCTTTCCCGTAAGTTTGATTGAAATCAAATACAGACGGAAGATATAGCCTTTCCGGGAAAAATTGATTGTACTTTTCATTGAGGACATTATTTGCTTCATTGAAGTATCCGGCCTTGTAACTGATTGTATTTAAATATGTTCTCGTAGGTAAATCATAAGCAAAAACAAGCGGAATAATGAGATTGTGTAACGACTGGTAATGAAAGTCTTTAACTATTCCAACGATTTGTCCTTGGCTAATTCCATTTCCTTTAATAAGTATTCCGATAGGATCGTTTACATTGAGCATTTTTACAAAGCTTTCGTTTACCATAACCTCTATGATTTTGTTTCCCGATCGGAAAAAATCAGATTCTTTTTTAGGTAATAAATCGGGATTGAGATTTCGTCCCTCTTTTAGTTTTATTTTATATACATCCAGAAAATGATGATCGGCAATAATTAGCTGGGCTTTGATTTCCTTATCATATGTTTTAAAAGTTCCTAGTTTTGTAAAAACAACCGGGAGGGAACTACCATTTGAGACCTCCGAAATATATGGAGATTTTTTGAGTTCGTTAATGAACGCGGGAGCTTTATCAAAAGGAATACCTAATGAAATTGTATTTTGAAAGTCACATCCCGGGTTTTTATGTTTTATGAAGTGAATCTGCTTGATTAAAACAATGGAACAGGTAATCAGCCCGGTAAAAATAATGATCTGGGAAATTACCAGAAACCGGCGGATGCCATATGGATTACCATAATTCACAGGAATCTTGTGTAGAAGATCAAATGGTTTCAGTTTATTCGTCAGAAAAGTTAAAGAAAGCCCTGATAGTATTCCTATAATAAGGCTTATTAATAACGCGATTAAGAATAGCGGCCAACTCCGGGTCAGGATAAATTCATATTCTTGATTCATAAACTTGTTAATGAATGGCTGAAGAGCTTTCCCTGCGATAACAGCAAGAATAAAAGCAATTGAGATTTGAAGGAATGATTCTATTAGATGGACAGTATTTATTGTGGATGACTTTGCTCCCAGTGTTTTCTGAATACCATTAGCCATTAAGTGTTTTGTCGAGCGGGAAGTATTCAGAATGATGTAATTGAATCCTGCTACACAAATAATCAGAATGGAGATCAACGTCAAAATATGGATAAAAGGTAAAGAACCTTTGGCTTTACTATCATTGATTTCTTTGGAGTGAAGATAAATATCTTTTAAAGATTGCAGTTGCCAATTTCGCTTACTTTTATACCTGTAATTTTTTTCGATGATTCGGGGAATATTGGATGTAATTTCGTTGTCTGAAAATTGTTGATTCAGCATCAGAAACAGTTCATGGCCATAACTTCCCCAGCTAATGCGATCATCCGATTCAAATTCAAGCTTTTTGAAATTGGCAACAAAATCTGTTTGTATGGACGAAGTTACAGGAAAATTTTTCATTATTCCCACAACGGTAAAATTGATTTCCTGTGGACCTTTGTATGGAAATTTAACAATCAGGTTTTGTCCGACAGGATTGGTTGTACCAAAATATTTAAATGCGGTCTTTTCAGAAATAATGATCCCATTGGGTGTGTCCTGGAAACTGTGATGATCACCGGAAATTAGCGGGAATGAAAAAATATCGAAAAAACTCTGGTCTGCATAGATAAAACGAAATTCATCCAAAAAATCATTGTTCAGTTTTATTTTTACAGATGTAAAAATAAATGAAACATTGTGTATTCTTACAAAGTTTTGAATCCCCGGGAATTCATCTTTTAAAGCAGGGCCTAAAGGCATTTGCGTAAAATTACTAATGTAATCTCTTCCTTCAGATTGACTCAGCACCCTGTAGATTCTTTCTTTATTGCTGTGAAATCGGTCAGTCTTTAATTCCTGGAAAATAAAATTGAGGATCAGAAATGTTGCCGATAATGCAATGGACAGACCGATTATATTTATGGAAGTGTATACAGGATTCCTTTGTAGCCTCCTGAATGCTGCTTTAAAACTAAACAGGTTCATTATTTGTTGCTAATTAATTTAAATCGTTCGATTTTCAACGTGTCTTTACGTATTCTTCAGTCTTCTGTCTCTCATCTCCTTTTCCAAGGATCGTTTCATTCATACTTCAGCGCTTCCAACCATAAGACTGGGGTTTTGTCACTCATACCTGAGTGCCTCAACAGGATTCCTGGTTGCAACTCTGTAACTCTGCCAACTCACTGTTAAAAGGGCGATAACCAGTGCCATAAGTCCGGCCAGGGTGAATATCCACCAACTCAAACCGGTTTTGTAGGCAAAATTTTCAAGCCAGCGGCTCATTGCATAATATGCAACAGGACAAGCAATCACAAAAGCAATTACCACCCATTTAACACTGTCGTAATTCAGCATTTGCATGATATTGGATACTTTGGCACCATTTACTTTGCGAATGCCTATCTCTTTAGTACGGACTTTCGTATCGTACAAAGCAAAAGTGAATAGTCCGATAGATGAGATGAAAAGTGCAATTATGGTTAATATCATACATATTTTGCTTATTTTTTTTTCTTTTTGATATAACGAACGAATCTCGTCCTCTATAAAAGAGTATTCAAAAGTTTCTTCCGGATTTATCTTGTTAAATAATGCTGCAAGAAATTTAATACTGCTTTGTTTAGTCTTCTCTCTAAGTTGCATCATGAATTCGCGGTCACGATCTTCAAAATAGAGGATTACTAACGGCTGGATTTTCACAGAAAGATGCTGGTAATTAAAGTCCTTTAAAACACCGATTATTTGATAATTTTCTCCCCAGGAAGTGCTTGCTAAGGTATTCTTTTCTATGTTTTGGATCTGCCAGTATTTTTGTGCAGCTTCATTAATTACTACTTTGTGTTCTCTCGACCGGTCAATAGTATCGTTAAAAAACCTGCCTTCTTTCATATGAAGACCAAACAGTTTTTCCCATCCAGGATTGACAATCAATATGTTTACCGTTGTATATTCCTGATTCTCACCCATTTTTTTCCAGGACATTTTATAAACACCTAAAGGTGAATCTCCCTGGCACAAGTAGTTGATATTGGGATTATTCCGGATTTCATTTTTCAGGAATTGCCAATTTTCAATTTGCTTGTTTTGTTCATTTAGAAATTGGTCTTCCCATGGTCTAAATGGTATCCTGCCAAAGAATTTGATTTTCACTGTATTAGAATATTGAAACCCAAGGTCTTTATTCAGCATAAAATGAAGTTGCCTGAAAACAACCATCGAAGCAATCAACAAAAGCAGGGTAAGTGTATATTGTAATGTAGTGACCATTTTCCTGGCAATAACTGCAGTTCCCATCAATAACTTGTTTTGAAGCGCTTCATAAGGTAATATTTTCGATAGCTGAATGAACGGGTAGATGAAAGACAAAATCGTGAAAATCCCTGTTATTATAAAAACACCTAATAGGTCATTAAGGAAATGAAATGTAAGGTCTGTTTTTAAAAATTGATTTGACCAGGGTAGTAGGATTTTGTATAGAACTATTATAGTGCAAACAGAAATAAATATTATTATAATGTTTTCTGCAAAGAGATGATAAAGAAGGTTTTTTTTCGAAGCACCATTTACTTTTTTTATCCCGGAACTTTTAATTCCTGAAATGAGCTGAATAGTTTGGAGGTTAGTGAAATTAAGAAAGCTTATAATTAAAATAATTGCTGCTATTAGAGAAAGAACGATTATGGTCCTTTTATCTCCATGTTTTGAAAAAATCCTTTCAAGACGATGATTGAAATATATCTGTTTTAAGGGAATAATACTGACAGTGCTTTCTTTAAATTGATCATGTTTTTTCCCGATATCAGCAATTTTTTTCTTAAAATCAGATTCATTAAAGTAATCGTCGGTTAAAATAAAATTCGCTCCTGATCTACTCCAAAAATTTTGAGAATGTCTGGGTACGATAAAATCAAAAGTAATAGAACTGTTTGATGGAACTCGTTCTAATATACCTGCTACCTGGTAGGTGCCTTTTCGACCGCATTCAACTAAGATGGATTTCCCAAGAGCGTCAGACTCTCCGAACATTTTTCGTGCCAGTTGTTCTGTAATAACGATAGAGGTCGGATCTTTCATAATTTTTTCGCGATCACCGGTGAGAAGCTTAAAATCAAAAAAATCAAAAAAAGTACTGTCAGCTATCAATCCTTCTGCCTTGAATGTTTTTACATCAATTTTAAGTTTTGCTTCAGTTTGATCATATTTTTTTAAGGTTAATTTATTCGTAACATGAGGATACTCCTGGTAATCAAATTTAAAAAATCTATCAATTTCTAAAGGTTTCCAATTACTCATTGGGCTTGACTTTACAACGGTCAGATAGATATTATCGGTTTTTTTATGAAACCGGTCGGTATTGAGCTCATTTCTTATCCATGCCAGAATAAAGGTAACACAAAGGATACCGAAAACTATACTGGCTATTCTTCCTAAAGTGATAATTTTGTCGGCTTTTAGTTTTCGCCATGCCAGTTTAAGATAAAAACCAATCATTGTTTATGTTTTAGTGATATCTGAATTCGATTAAAAGATTAACTGTATTTTTTTTACCGAAATTATGTTTTGCATTTTTTTCTTAGTATTGGATTAGCCTATTCTTTATTCCTCTAATTGTCAAAAAAACATACACCTATTGTATAAAAAATTGACAAATGTAATAAAATCTGAATCAAGTTGATAAGCCGCATTTCCAATGGTAGAAATTAAAACCAACCTGTGAATGTTTGTAATATTACGCTATTTCATTTTTAAAATTTCTACTTTTATTCACTTCACTGATGGCAGAAACCGATTTTTCAGTAGGTTTCCGTACTGGGTGAATAATGATTTTCGGTAATGATCTTTCCGTCAAACAGGTTCACCAACCGGTGTGCGAAACCTGCATTCTGATGCGAATGGGTAGCCATAATGATGGTAGTACCTTCCTGGTTCAGTTCCGTAAGCAGTTTCATCACTCCCAGACTGTTTTTCGAATCTAAATTTCCAGTCGGTTCGTCTGCCAGAATTACCTTTGGATTGGTTATTATGGCTCTTGCAACAGCTACACGTTGTTGTTGTCCGCCGGCCAATTGTTGCGGGAAATGTTTCCCGCGGTGACTTATCTTCATTCGTTCGAGAATCTCCCTGACCCTTCGTTTACGTTCACGTGCCCTGATGTTCATATAAGCTAGCGGCAATTCTACATTCTCGAATACGTTAAACTCGTCGATCAGGTTAAAACTTTGGAATACAAAACCAATATTTCCTTTTCGGAGTTGTGTGCGTTGACGTTCCTTGAGGTGACCTACCTCCATCCCATCGAAAAAATAACTACCACTGGTTTGATTATCTAAAAACCCGAGAATATTCAACAGTGTTGATTTACCGCATCCTGAGGGTCCCATGATAGCTACGTATTCACCCTTTTTGACCTCAAAGCTGACTTTATTCAAAGCCGTTGTTTCAATTTCTTCAGTTCGGAAGATTTTTGTTAGATTTTCAGTTCTTATCATGATTTTTTGCATTTTGGTTATTTTGAAGGCTAACTTCTTCTCCCAGATTCAACGCTGTCAGGTCTTCTTCCCTACAGGCCTGCATGCAGACACTGACAAGTTTCTCCACTTGCCAATTATCAATCATCCTTCTTTCACTTTTCGGTCTTAGCGCAAAATTAACCTGTCATTCTCCCCGAATGTGTCATAACTCGATGTGATAACTTTTTCACCCGGTTCAAGGCCATCGAGCAATTCAAAATATTGAGGATTTTGTCTGCCAATGCGTATGTTGCGTTTCATAGCATATCTTTCCGTTTCATCCAGCACGTAAACCCATTGGCCTCCAGTGCTTTGAAAAAAGCCGCCACGAGGTATCAGAGTAGCTTCCTCGGGTTGCCCTAACTGAAGTCTTATATGATTAGTCTGGCCGGTGCGGATATTATGCGGTTTTTCACTAGTAAAAACCAGATCTATATTGAACAGCCCTTCACGAACTTCCGGGTAGACTTTTTTCACTTTCAGGAAAAAGCTTTTTCCCTGGCGGTCGAATGAAGCAGTAAGGTCTCGCCTCACCCGATCAATGTAATGTTCATTGATCTGGGCCTCTATCTTAAAGTCGGTCAGCACGTTGATCTGTCCTATCCGGTGCCCAGTGCCGATTGATTGCCCCAGCTCGGCGTCAAGCATTCCTAACTGGCCGTCGACAGACACTTTTACATTCAGGTTTTCCAGTCTTTCACGAACCATCTTAAGATTTTGCCTGATATTATCCAGGTTGTCATTCATGTTTTCAATCTCTATTTTCCTATAGATAGAATCCTGTCTTGCCCGTTCGATTAAAAGCTGGCGTAATTGTGTGACATGTTCGTAACTTTCTTTTGATTCCAGGTAATTTTCCCTGGGAATAAGTTCATCTTTCAATAACATTGTGTTCTGTTCGTAAGTCCTTTTTTTCTTCTGGATGTCAAAATAAAGTTGCAATAGTTCCCGTTTAAGCTGAATTTTCTGCTGTTCCATGATAATTAAAGTGTTCCGTAAGAAATTTTCTTTCTCAGCCAATTGTGCCTCGCTGTTCAGAATGTTCAGGTTAATGTTCTGATTGCTCAGTCTTAATATCACATCTCCTTTCTTTACCATGGTACCCTCCTCGATCAGTATCTCTTCGACCCGTCCTCCATCAATAGCGTCAAGGTATACAGTGGCAATGGGTTCAACCTTACCAATCACCAGGATGTAATCGTTGAATTGTCCTTTTTTAATTTCTGCAATGGTTAGCTTATCCTTTTCCACTTTATAGGTTGAAGTATAATCACCGAAAATGATTATCAGTACAAGGGTAAGAAAAACCACTACCCCTACGATATAAAACCAGTGTTTCCGTTTCAGCCCTTTCTTTTTCGCGATTACCCGGTCCATATTCTCAGCTAAAAAATCATCCATGACACTTTATTTATAGTATTTTAATTATATCTACAAACTTAAGCTGAAGGTGAATATACCTTTGAAAAAATCGATGGTTTTCAGTTTTATTTCCAGCTGTGTGCGACTTCGAAGCACATCGCTCCGGGCATTGGCTAAATCGTTTTTTGTGCTGTATAGCTCAATAATGTTTATAAGGCCTTGATTATACTTTTTTTCTGAAAGTTCAAAGGCAACATCGCTTGCTTCAACTTTCTTAAGGGCCTGTTTGTATTCGGCTTCTAATGCCAGTAGGTCGCGGATTGCCTTTTCAATTTCGTTATAAAGATCTTTTTCCCGGATTTCGAGTTCAGTTTCAGATTGTATGTAATTTAATTTAGCCCGCTTCAATTTTGCATGTCCGTTCCATTTTCCGAATATAGGTATCCCAATCGACAATCTGATACTTTGACCTGCATTCATGCGAATCTGGTCTCTGAAAGGAACAGTTTTCCCGGTATTATCTTTCCTGGTTTCATAAAATCCTGTACCATAACCTCCGCTCAGGGACAGCGATGGTAATAAATATCCCATATTTGTTAACAACAATTTCCTGGAAGCCATTAAGCGAGCTTCCATAGCCTTTATCCCCGGGTGATGGGAAATGGCAATCCGGTAGATAGATTCTGCAGATAAATCATCTTCAACTAAAAAAATAGAATATAAAAATGAATTTTCTATATTGAATGGTTCACCTTCAGGGAAATCCATAATCTGTTTTAATAGTAACAATGATGATTCCCATAAATTTTTTGTCCTGGTCAGCTGAAGTTCTTCAGCGGCAAGTTTAGCTTCGATTTCAAGTAAATCGGTTTTAGCTTTTAATCCTGCTTTCACAAGACTTTGCGTATTTTTCAGGTTAAGTTCTGACAATTCCTTTTGTTGCCGGGCGATCTGATAAAGTCCCTGGTAAAAAACCGCATCGTAAAACACGTTCATAACTTCGAAAGCAACTTTATTTTCCAGTTCTTTTTCTTCTTCTTTACCTGCTAAACAAATGAATCTATTATATGAGATCCTGTTGATTTTGCTGAATCCGCTGAAAAGGGTAACTGAACTTCCCACGGAATATGAGTTACTAAAATAACGTATTGTAATCATATCGTTGGTAGTAGGGTCTATCGACCGTCCAAAATAGAAACCTGCCCCGGAATTTGCACTTGCATATGGTAAAACGTCGAGTTTAGACTGGTTGTAATCGATTTTATTGATTTTTGTGTTGATTTCCTTCTGCTGAATCGATAGATTGTGTTTCAGTGCATAATCGATGCAATCATCGAGTCTCCATACCTTCTGCGAAAATGCTTGACTAAAAAGCACAATCCATAGTATTAAAAAAAAACATTCTTTTTTAAGCATCATTAGTTTTTGTCTTAGTTTTTCAAGAAATATGCCAATATGATTAAACTATTGTATATTAGCTATTTACTAATTATTATTATTGCAGGAAGAAAACAATTGTCAAGATTATATACATCAAACTGTATATTTTTTTTACATATTTTTGAAAAGCCATCAATTAATTCATATTTTTGGTAATGATAAAAAGTAAACCAAGATGAATAACGGAAAAATTCTGATCGTTGATGATAATAAAAGTGTCCTGAGCGCTCTGGAGATTTTACTTATGAGTGAAATCGGTGAGGTTAAGACTTTAGCCAATCCTAACCGTATTCCCTCACTGCTTAAATCTGGAAACTTTGATTTGGTATTGCTGGATATGAACTTTTCACCTGGCGAGAAAGCAGGCAATGAAGGTTTGTACTGGCTAAATCACATTCAGGAAATCGATCCGGAAATTAGCGTGGTCATGATCACCGCTTACGGTGATGTTGAACTGGCTGTTAAGGCCTTGAAACAAGGAGCAACTGATTTTGTGATTAAACCCTGGGATAATGATAAGCTTTTGGCCACACTGAGATCCGCCTATAAATTACGTTTATCTCGGCTTGAGATAAAGAACCTTCGACAAAAAGAGAAAGCATTAAAGAATGAGATCAATCGGGAAAATAAAAGTATGGTTGGTACATCCCCTTTGCTGAAGAATGTGATGAATATTGTAAGGAAAGTAGCAGGAACAGATACAAATGTGCTGATCACTGGTGAAAATGGTACAGGTAAAGAACTGATCGCCAGAGAAATTCACCGTTTGTCAACAAGAAGCGAGGAGGTCTTTATATGTGTAGATTTGGGAGCGGTTAGTGAAACATTGTTTGAAAGCGAATTGTTCGGTCATAAAAAAGGATCATTTACAGGAGCTCACGAAGACAGAACGGGTATTATCGAAACCGCAAACCGTGGAACTTTGTTTCTTGATGAAATTGGAAATTTATCCTTTCCTCTTCAGTCGAAACTTCTTGCTGCTATTCAAAATCGCGAAATTACAAAGTTGGGATCTACAAAGCCAATTCATGTTGATATCAGGTTAGTTTGTGCGACCAATATGAACCTGGGACAAATGGTAAAGGAAGGTAAGTTTCGTGAAGATCTTTTGTACCGCATCAACACGATCCATATTGAAGTACCACCATTAAGGGAAAGAGGAGAAGATGTTCTGGCCCTTGCCGATTTTTTCCTAAAGAGATTTTCGAACAAATATGGTAAACCGGGACTCCAAATTAATGAAAACGGTAAGGAAAAATTGATGACCTATAGGTGGCCTGGAAACATCAGGGAACTTCAGCATACGATTGAGAAAGCAGTTATCTTGTCCGAGAGTAATGTCTTAAAAACCTCGGATTTCACGTTAAAATCAGTTTTATCCAATGAAGATGAGAGATTTTTGGGAACATTAGAAGATATGGAAAAGAGAATGATTATTAAAATCATAGAAATCAATAGAGGAAATTTTACAACGGTAGCTAAAAAGTTAGGAATAACCCGTCAAACTCTTTACAATAAGATTAGAAGATATAGGATTGGCATTTCATAAGTTGGTAGAACAAAGTTTTTTCATTCCAATAGTTCCTATTCTGATAATTGTGAGTTTTTGATTACAAATTGAATGCATTGGAGGCAATAAAAATGGTCAGTAAAAACATTCTTGTACAAATTATCATTCGCGTAATTGCTGTTTCAACTACTTGTCTGGTATTTACTTGGCAATTATTCGAAGGATCCCTCATTATTTCTGCTATTATATTCGGGATCATTATTGCACAGATTATCATGCTGGTCAACTTTCTAAACAGCATAAACCGGAAATTGGCTTTTTTTTTCGATGCAGTGCAGAATGAGGATTCTACAATGTATTTCCCTGAAAAAGTCAGGAATAGGTCATTGCGTGAGCTCAACCAAAGCTTAAACAAGGTTAATTCAATGATCCAGAAAGTGACCCTTGAGAATCGTGAGCAGGAACAATATTTTCATACAATAATTGAGCAAGTAGCGACTGGTATTCTCATTTATGACGAGGAAGGCCATATCCATACAGTTAATTCTGCGGCAAAACAGTTGTTAAGGTATGAATACCTCACACATATCAGACAATTGGGAAGAGTGGACAATAAATTATTGCAGCTTTTTCGTGAAATAAAGCCTTCTGACCGGAAGCTTTTTCATCTGGCAGACGAGAAGGGGACCATGCAGTTATCCCTAAGAGCAACTTTTATAAAGCTACGTGATAAAAAGATGACACTTGTAGCCATTCAGGATGTTAAAAACGAGCTCGATGAAAAAGAGCTTGAATCATGGATAAAACTTATCAGAGTACTTACTCATGAGATTATGAATTCCGTAGCTCCTATTACTTCTTTGTCAGAGAGTGTTGCAAAATATTACAGGGTTAAAAAGGTTATGAAAAAACCGGTTGAGATAAATGAAACAATTATTCGTAATACGCTGAAAGGATTAGATGTGATCAGGGAAAGGGGAAAGGGGCTTATTGGGTTCGTAGAATCCTACCGTCGACTAACGCGATTACCCAAACCTGCAAAAAAAACTATCAAACTAAAACCTTTCATGGATAGAGTTAACTTGCTGGTGAGTACAATCGATCATTTTGACTGGATAAGTTTTTCAGCTGATATTCAACCTGAAAATCTTGAGATTTATGCCGATGAAAAATTACTAACACAAGTGATCATTAACCTTGTGAATAATTCCATACAGGCACTTGAAGGACAGGACAATGGTCAAATTAAGATTGTTGCCAGGAACGATGAACTGGAACGTCCGGTCATTCATGTAGTGGACAACGGTCCCGGAATTGCTCCTCATGTTATTGAAGAAATTTTTATACCATTTTTCACTACAAAGGAAAACGGTTCGGGTATTGGTCTGAGTCTTTCCCGGCAGATTATGAAACTTCATGGAGGCAGTATTAAAGTAAAATCTGTACCTAATAAGCAGACAGTGTTTACGTTAATCTTTTGATTAAACGTCATCAAAAATACAAATCTGGACTAATTGGGTATAGAAATTAAAAGATAATTCAAACTTACTATTGTTCAAATAAATGTCCGATTTATTATAGTTAAAAAACAGGGGGGGCAATCTGACTTTTGAACATAGATCTAAAATTGCTATTGTTTGAGGGATATTTTTTTGGTCATATTTTAACCAATAAAAGTTTCATAAAAAAGTTTAACCCTTTTTTAAAAAAAATATTTGGGTTTTAAGATTGATTTTTTTTATAATTTTAGCAAGCCCATGATTTATTTTAATTAGTGTCTGTCCATAAAAGAATTGATTTAATAACGCGAAATAAAATTAAAAAACACACCCCGAACCCCTCTTAATAGAGGGGATTCATTATGCAGTATATTAAAATAAACCTAACCCATCCGAAATGAAAACAAAAATTATCTTCTTTTCCGGCCTTCTGTTTGCCTTTGCAGGATTAGTATCCTGTACATCGAACAATTCTGAGCAATCCAGGCCAAACATCATCTTTATTATGAGTGATGATCATGCGTATCAGGCAGTAAGTGCTTACGGCCATGGTCTGAACAAAACACCGAATATCGACCGGATTGCTTCTGAAGGTGCGATCTTTAACCAGAGCTTTGTCACCAATTCCATTTGTGCTCCCAGCCGGGCAGTGTTACTTACCGGCAAATACAGCCATATTAACGGGAAAGTTGACAACGTCAATGTATTCGACGGCGATCAGATGACATTTCCAAAACTATTGCAAAAAGCCGGGTATCAAACGGCTATAGTCGGCAAGTGGCATCTGAGAAGTGAACCCCAGGGATTTGACTATTGGAATGTACTACCCGGACAAGGCGCCTATTATAATCCGGATATCATTGAAAACGGAGAAAAAAAGAGGGTTAAAGGTTATGTAACCAAGTTGATCACAAAATTCGCTCTCGACTGGTTAGATACAAAGCGGGATAAATCAAAACCTTTCTGTCTGTTATACCACCACAAGGCGCCTCACAGAAACTGGAAACCTTCCCCTGATTACCTCACCTTATACGACGATAAAGAATTTGATGTTCCCTCAAATTTCTTCGATGATTATTTAAACATGGGACGGGCAGCAAAAGAACAGGAAATGGAGATAGCCAAACATATGGGTTGGGGTCATGATTTTAAATTCTTAATTGATCCTGAAGGCAATCAAACCAGGTTCAATAATCAATTGAAAAGATTTGAAGAAGATCAGCTTGAACTATGGCATGCAGCATACGATCCCAAAAACCAGGCGCTTAAAGATGCCAACCTGAAAGGTGAAGAACTTGCCAAATGGAAATTTAACCGGTATATAAAAGATTATCTGCGCTGTATCAAATCGGTTGACGACGGTGTTGGAGAAATTCTTGATTATCTGGATCAGAATGGATTGACAAAAAATACTTTAATAATTTATACTTCCGATCAGGGATTTTATCTCGGTGAACACGGCTGGTTCGATAAACGATTCATGTACGAACAGTCGTTACGAATGCCTTTACTGATACGTTATCCTGGAGAAATAAAACCGGGTACCGTTATCGATGAAATGGTTTTGAATCTTGATTTCGCGCCTGCTTTTCTCGACTACGCCGGAGTTGAAATACCAGATGAAATACAAGGAGTTTCTTTCCGTGAGATGGTTAACGGTGAAAATAAAAACTGGCGTGACGCTATTTATTACCACTATTATGAATACCCGTCTGTGCATATGGTTAAAAGGCATTATGGTGTACGGACCAACAGGTATAAACTTATCCATTTTTATTATGATATTGATGAATGGGAATTATATGACCTGGAAAAAGATCCGGACGAAATGAATAACGTTTATAACGATCCTGAATATGCTGATGTCAGGGATGAATTACACCTGAAACTAAAGGAACTCAGGGGAAAATACGGCGATTCTGATGAATTATCACAGGAATATCTTAATACCTATCTGGACGCAAGAAAATGAAATAATATGAAACTTACGCTTACCGTTTTTGTCTTTATTTTGTCTTCGCAGGGCTAACCGGAGATAAAAGAAACATCTTGCTCAGGGGATTGCAAGATGATGCAACATATAATGTGAGTCGTTCGGGAGAAGATTTTTCGCGATCGGTCAAGGGAAGCCGGCTCATGGAGGTGGGTTTGCCCGTTAACCTTTCGAAATATGAAGGTGGTCTTTGGCACATTACACAAGAAGAAATGAAATAAATAAATGATGAAAACAAAGATCATATTATCCGCATTAGTTGTAATATTTGCTATCAATTATGCCTGCCGGAAAGAAGAAATAGTTCCGCCGCCGGTAGATCATGAATCTCTGAGTTTTATTAGCTTAACAGCTGAAAACTACACAATTGAATCCGGATCGAACACAGCCGTTAAAGCCGTAGCATTTGGTTATAATCTAACATATCACTGGTCAACCTCAGTAGGCTCAATCCTGAAAAGTGGTTCCGAGGTATTGTATACCTGTTGTCTCGGCTTTTATGGCGAAGCTATAATTACATGTACTGTTAAAGATGGCTATGGTAAATCAAAAACAAAAACCGTTACGATTACCGTTATTTAGCACGAAGCTAATTGTACTGGTAATCCTGATTCTTCAGCCACTGAAATGTCTTTCCCAATGTTTTTCTTCAGTAAATCCGGTTGGAGGAACAGCTAATCTGCTGGT
>DAOVQI010000067.1 GCA_030628785.1 Bacteroidota bacterium | reverse complement strand
GCAAAAGTCAAAACGGCTGATGCAGTACTTGTTTCCAATTTCAATTATTGTAATGTTATTTACCAGATGGCTGTTTCCGGTAATGTTCAATGTAAATTTTATAAGAAGTGCCGATGTCTTTTTAATATATTTATTACTCATTATACCAAGATTAGTCTTTCCTCAGACCATTTTAATCGGTTTGAAAAAAACCCGTGTGGTGTTATTCGGTTCATTTATTGAGATTATTTTGAATATTTCCCTGAGTTTGTATTTGATGCAATTTTATGGTTTGGTTGGAATTGCTCTTGCAACAGCCATCGTATTCGTTATTGAAAAAATATATTTAATTGCTTATAATTATTTTAAATTACAAATCAAACCGTCTGAATATATTCCGGTTAAGTTTTATCTGATTTATTCTTTGATCACCATAATCATGTTTGTTTTAATTGACCATCGAATTATTGATATCAGTTATTAAGAACCTTATATTTGAACCCTGAAATTCTTCGGTTATAAGCCAAATTGGCCAACAGGGATTGAAATAAAGTTATTTGTAAATTCCGATACCATTAATTAGTGTCTGTCTATAAAGTAGAAGTTTTTCTAATTAATCCCGATAGCTATCGGGACCAAAAATCAAAATACAAAATATTTACCCCGTGAAACACCCGTGAAATAATGCCAGAGGCATTCCGGCTTTGCCGGATTTCACTGGGTAAATAATGCTTCGCATTAAATCTTCGATTTATTTCACGGGGCAGGCAAATCGCAAATCACAATACCGATAGCTATCGGTATAAAATATCAATATTGCTTTTATTAAGAAGGGTTTGGAGTTTTGAATTTGGAACTTGAATTTTTTTTGTTTTTTTGTTATTTGTGGTTTGGAATTTCATACTTAAGCAAGCATTTTTAGTTTATGGACAAACTCTAATTAACTAGATAGGATATGGAATCTCCGGAAAAGTATTTTGTTAAGTTTAGAAAAAATATTATTGGGATTGATCAGGAGTATGATACTCCTTATGGTAAGAAGAAAATAATATATAATGATTGGTTAGCAGGTGGACGTCTCTATGGTCCGATTGAGAAGAAAATCGCAGAAACATTTGGCCCTTTTGTAGCTAATACTCACACAGAAACAAGCGAAACGGGGACCAGGATGACATTAAGTTACCTTCAGGCTCATCAATTAATAAAAAAACATGTAAATGCCGGGCCACAGGATGTAATTATTACAGCAGGATCGGGCATGACAACAGTGATCAATAAGCTTCAGAGGATTCTGGGATTAAAAGGCTGCGGGAAATTACTCCATAAGGATTGTTTACAGGAAATGGATCAACCTGTTGTATTTGTAACTCACATGGAACACCATTCAAATCATACTTCCTGGTACGAAACAATAGCGGAGGTTATTGTTTTGAAGCCCGGTAATGATATGTTGGTGGATTTGGATGAATTACGATTTCAGCTTGAAAGATACAAGGACCGGAAATTTAAGATCGGTAGTTTTACTGCTTGTTCCAATGTGACAGGGATTTTTACTCCTTATTATGAAATGGCAAAGCTAATGCATCAGTATGGTGGCCTTTGTTTTATTGATTTTGCGGCTTCTGCGCCTTACCTCGATATAAACATGCATCCTGAGGATCCTCTGAAAAAACTAGATGCGATATTCTTTTCTCCTCATAAGTTTCTTGGTGGTCCGGGTTCTTCCGGTGTGTTAATATTTGACTCCGACTTATATGATCGTGATGTCCCTGATGACCCTGGTGGAGGAACCGTTGAATGGACAAATCCCTGGGGTAAATATAAATATATTGATGACATTGAAGTCAGGGAAGATGGTGGGACACCCGGATTCCTGCAGGCAATTCGTACGGCATTGGTTTTAGAACTTAAAAATCAAATGGGTACAGACAACATAAGAAAACGTGAAGAAGAATTAGTGGTTTTGGCGTTTCAGGAATTAAGGAAAATTCCGGGCATAAAAATTTTAGCTGATAATGTTGTAGACCGGTTGGGGCTTTTTTCATTTTATCATGTAGATATTCATTACAATCTAATTGTAAAGTTATTAAGTGATCGTTTTGGCATTCAGGTTCGTGGCGGATGTGTTTGTGCCGGTACATATGGCCATTTTCTACTGGAAGTAAGTTATAACAAGTCGAAAAAGATAACCGATAAAATTGCAAGTGGTGACCTTTCGGAAAAACCCGGATGGATCAGATGGTCACTGCATCCTACTACGAGAGATGATGAAATATTTTATTTCGCAAATGCGTTAAAATCGATAGTGGACAATATAAAAAGTTGGAAAGAAGATTATTTTTACAATTGTAAAACCAATGAATTCATTCATAAAGATGATAAGGGAGAGAGACAAAAGGAAGTACAAAGTTGGTTTACGTTAGAGTGACCCGGGTTCCAACCTTTAATGAGTAATTATCATGAAGCTGATTGAAGTTAAAACCAAAAGACAAAGAAAAGAATTCTTAAAGGTTCCAAAAAAACTGTATAAAGATGATAATACCTGGGTTTGTCCGCTCAATAGTCAAATTGAAAATATTTTTGATTCGCAAAAAAATTCTTCTTTTAAAGAAGGGAATGCTTCAAGGTGGATATTAAAAGATGAAAAAAATAAATTAATTGGAAGAATAGCTGCTTTTTACATTAAAAGAAGGGCCGATGTGAACCGGCAACCAACGGGTGGAATAGGGTTCTTTGAGTCGATTGATAATAAGGATGTTGCTTTCCTTCTTTTTGATAAAGCGAAGGAATGGTTGAAGGAAAGAGGCATGGAAGCCATGGATGGACCGATTAATTTTGGTGAGAATGACAGCCATTGGGGATTACTGGTTGAAGGTTTCACACACCCGGGCTTTGGAATGCCGTACAATAAATCCTATTACCATGAATTGTTCGAAGCATACGGATTTAAAAATTATTATTACCAATATAGTTATCATAGAGACATATCAGTGGTTAAAGTCTTTCCGGACAGATTTATGAAAATTGCCGACTGGGTTTCCAAAAAGCCCGGGTACCGGTTTAAGCATTTTTCTTTTAAAGACCCCGAAAGTTTTATTGCCGATATGGTTGAAATATATAACTCAACCTGGGCGTCCTTTAAAGAAGATTTCACACCAGTGGAACCTGATAAACTCAGGGAATCGTTTAAAAAAGCAAAACTTTTTATGGATGAAGAATTAATATGGTTTGCTTATTTTAAAAAAAAGCCTGTTTCATTCTTTATTGCTCTTCCCGATCTGAATCAAATTCTGAAGCATTTGAACGGAAAGTTGAATCTCTGGAGTATTATGAAGTTTTTTTATTATAAATATACACATGAGATGACTCGTGTGAGAGGAATTGTCGCAGGTGTAATCCCCAGCTATCAAAATTCCGGAATTGAATCAGCAATTTTTAAACATTTTTTTGAGGTTTTTAGAAGGAAAACGTATTACAAGGAATTGGAGCTTTCATGGGTTGGGGATTATAATCCTAAGATGAGAGCAATTTACGAAGCAATTGGTGCGATACAGGCTAAAACACATATAACTTACCGATACCTGTTTGATCCAAATGCCGAATTTATACGTTACAAAGATGAGTTGGATAAATTACCCGAAAAAAAAGAACCTGGAAGAAAAAAATAACAAAAAACACGGTTCTTCTTTGTATTTTAATTTACAAAATATACCTTTGCAAGCCGAAAAAACCTGATTAGTAATAGAAAGACAAGAAAAATGAAAAAAGGAATTCATCCGAAAAATTACCGTTTGGTGGTATTTAAGGATATGTCGAACGGGCTTACTTTTATTACAAAATCGACTGCACAATCTAAGGATAAGATTAAAATGGAGGACGGTAAAGAATATCCATTGATAAAACTAGAGATTTCCAATACATCGCATCCGTTTTATACCGGTAAAATGAAGCTTGTAGATACCGCAGGTCGGGTTGATAAATATATGAGTCGATATAAATCACATATGGAAAAGAAAAAGAAATAAACACTTAACTTAATTTAAAAGCTTCGGACTACCGGAGCTTTTTTTGTCTCTTATAGGCTTTTTGGCATGTCGATTGCTATCTTAATTATTCAGGTCATTACTGACAGTTTGTCCTTTAAGTATTGTAAAAAGGAATATAGTGACGATAAAATGAACGATAAATTACTATTTGATTTAAGAGATATTTTTTTCCAGGAATCACATGAAGACGGACCGGAAATTATTGCTTTAATTTCGGATGAAGAGGAGAATGAGTTAAAAAAGACCAAGGTTCCGGAGACACTTCCAATCCTGCCATTGAAAAACACTGTTTTGTTCCCGGGTGTTGTAATACCGATAACAGTTGGAAGGGATAAGTCACTTGTTCTTGTTAAGGAAATCTATAAAAAAGATAGAATTATCGGTGCTTTGGCACAGAAAGATCCAAAGATTGAAGATCCAAAGTTAACGGATCTTTGCAAGGTTGGTACCCTGGCTCAAATAATCAAGATCCTTGAAATGCCTGACGGGTCAACCACCGTGATTATCCAGGGCAAAAGAAGATTTAGCCTTGGGAAATTGATTTCTGAAAAACCTTATTTTGTTGCCGAGGTGGATTCTCTCAAGGATATAAAACCAACAAAGAATAACGAGGAATTTAATGCTATCATTGAGTCATTAAGAGACTTTTCGCTCAAAATTATTAAGCTTTCACCCAATATTCCCCCTGAAGCTTCATTTGCCATAAAAAACATTGAAAGCAGTACATTCCTGATTAATTTCATTAGTTCCAATGCAAATGTTAATATCCAGAATAAGCAGAAATTATTGGAGGAAAATAATCTTGAAAAAAGGGGAATAAAACTTTTGGAATATCTGACCCATGAAGTGCAAATGCTGGAACTCAAGAATGACATACAAACCAAGGTTAAAGCGGATCTCGAAATACAACAAAGAGAATTCCTTCTGCACCAGCAAATGAAAACTATCCAGAATGAATTAGGTGGCAGCCCTTTTGATCAGGAAATTGAAGAATTCAGGAATAGGGCTAAAGCTAAAAAATGGAATGATGAAGTAGCCAAAACCTTCGGGAAGGAATTGGATAAATTACAAAGGTTAAATCCGGCAGCAGGAGAATATGCAGTTCAGTTGAATTACATTCAGACTTTATTGGACTTGCCCTGGGGTGAATATACCAGGGATAAATTTGATTTGAAACGGGCCCAGATTATTCTGGATGAAGATCATTATGGTCTGGAAACAGTTAAAGACAGAATTCTTGAACACTTAGCCGTTCTGAAATTAAAAGGAGATCTCAAGTCACCTATTTTATGTTTGTATGGACCACCAGGTGTTGGAAAAACATCCCTGGGCAAATCGGTTGCCAGAGCACTCGACAGAAAATATGCCAGAATGTCGTTAGGAGGATTACATGATGAGGCAGAGATAAGAGGTCATCGAAAAACATACATAGGTGCCATGCCCGGGAGAATCGTCCAGAACATTAAAAAAGCCAGATTTTCTAACCCTGTATTCATATTGGATGAAGTGGATAAAGTTGGAACCGATTTCAGAGGTGATCCTTCCTCGGCTTTACTTGAAGTTCTGGATCCGGAACAAAACAATACCTTTTATGATAACTATCTGGAACTTGAATATGACCTCTCCAAAGTTTTGTTTATAGCAACAGCTAACATGGTCAACACGATTAACCCGGCTTTAAGAGACAGAATGGAAATGATTGAAATAAGTGGATATATTGTGGAAGAAAAGGTTGAGATTGCCAAACGACATCTAATACCGAAACAATTGGATGCGCATGGTCTTCAGGAAAAACATCTGAAATTTTCGAAAAAGGTTATTGAAGATATTGTTGAAAATTATACACGTGAATCAGGGGTGAGGGAACTGGATAAAAAAATAGCCAAAATTGCCAGGGCTATTGCTAAAAAGATTGCCTTTGATTTTAATATTCAGGAAAGATTAACCATCGATGATATCCGGGAAATCCTTGGTCCCCCGGAATTTATTAAAGATATTTATACAGGAAATGAATTTGCGGGTGTGGTCACAGGATTGGCATGGACAGCTATCGGAGGGCAAATTTTATTTGTTGAAACCAGTTTGAGTAAAGGCAAGGGTAAATTAACCTTAACCGGTAATCTGGGTGAAGTAATGAAAGAATCGGCTGTAATTGCCCTGGAATTTATAAAGGCACATACCGGGGAATTGAATTTATCTGATGATATTGCTGACAACTGGAACATTCATGTCCATATTCCTGAGGGAGCTATCCCAAAGGACGGACCTTCAGCAGGCATTACAATGGTAGCATCGATTGCATCTGCTTTTACTCAACGAAAAGTTAAGAAAAGCATAGCATTGACAGGCGAAATAACCCTTCGGGGTAAGATCCTGCCCGTTGGAGGGATCAAAGAGAAGATCCTGGCTGCCAAGCGTGCCAATATAAAGGAAATAATACTCTCCATTGAAAATAAAAAGGATATTGAAAAGATAAATGAAATTTATCTGAAAGGTGTAAAATTCTATTATGTAGATAAAATCATGGACGTATTGGAATATGCACTGTTGAAACAAAAAGTAAAAAATCCACTGAAATTAAACCTTAATTAGGAATTTTCGTAACTAATCAGTGTGTTAAGATGGGGAAAATAGAGTGTTAAAAGTTATATGTTATCTGTTATATGTTAATTTTTGTGACATAGTCAATATTACAGTTTTCAATTTTTTTCTTATACCTTGCAACCAGTAACTTGTAACTGTTTGTAAAAAACCACCAATAGTGTTTTTTTTAAACTTAATTTGAATACAGCATAGCAGCTTTTAACCGATGACAAATAACTTTGGCTATGTTCAATAATCTTGTTGATGTTTTAATTTTGTGTTATTTAGTTATTTTTGCCAAAGGCATCAGTTTTTAAGTGGCAAAAATAAAATTAGCCAGTAAAGCACCACGCGGGTACAGTCATTCTTTATTACGGGATTTACCCGGTTAAGAAATACAGCGTAGCGTATTTAACAGGGCAGGCAAAAACATTAAATCCTTCTAAAAACAACAGTATCATAGAACTTAGCCATAACTTATAACTAATAACTTATAACTAATAACTTATTATAACTTTATCGAATATCAATAAAAAATTATGAAAATGGGAAGTGGTTTGTTTTTTGGACTTTTCCTAATATTGTTAGGATTTGCATTAATCATAAAGTATGTTTTTGACCTGGATATTCCGGTGGTAAGGATCCTTATCGCGTTATTACTCGTTTTTATCGGAATCAGAATGCTACTCGGAAAATCTGTCTTTCAGCGAATTCATGTGAATAAAAATGATGTGATTTTTTCCGAATCGAGATTTGAAGGGAAGGATATGAATAAAAACGAGTATAACGTAATATTTGGAAAATCGGTATTTGATTTGCGCGATCTGGATTCAATAAAACTTCACCGAACCATAGAATTCAATACAATTTTTGGGGCAACACTTGTGAAAATCAATCAGGAACTTCCGGTTAAGATTATTGCTGAAGGTGTGTTTGGGAGCGCCAGGTTACCGGGGAGAACTACTGCTGTATTTGGGAAAACGGAATACACTACCAAGACATTTGATCCGGAAAAAGAATATTTATTGATTAAGGCAGACGTGGTCTTCGGCGACTTTGAATTAAGAACATATTAATTATTTTTTATGGAAAGAATTGCAATATTTCCGGGATCTTTTGATCCCTTTACCATAGGTCACGAATCAATTGTCAGAAGGGCATTCTCACTTTTTGATAAGATTTTTATCGCAATAGGCTATAATACCAATAAAAGAGGATTTTTCCCGTTAGAAAAAAGAGTGGGGTGGATTAAACAGGTCTTTGAAAATGATCCTCAGGTTGTGGTAGATTACTATGAAGGGTTGACTGTTGATTTTTGTAGAAAAGTAAATGCAAAATACATACTGCGGGGATTAAGAACAGCTGCAGATTTTGAATATGAAAGAGCTATTGCTCAAATTAATAAAGCAATGTATCCCGGACTTGAGACAGTCTTCTTACTAACTACTCCTGAATATACACCTGTAACCTCTACTATTATTCGTGATATCATCAGACAGGGAGGCGATGCTACAAAATTTTTACCCAACAGTGTCGATTTGAAAACATTCAGAATTGAAGATCTTGAAAATGAATAATTGTAGGAAAAAAATACATTTCCTGCTGATTTTCTTAAGTTTTGGTTTTGGTTTCCTGAGTGCACAAACTGTAGTCATCAAAGGCAATGCTTCTGATTATTATGGAGATAAGATTATCTTTTATACTTTTTCTGACCAGATTACCCACCTTCAGGAAGAATTAGGAAGCTGCACGGTAAATGAAACTGGTGATTTTCTTTGCACCTTTTTTCTCGATGAAACCCGGAAAATTTACACCAATCTGGGTGTTTATAACGGCTACTTGTATGTTGAACCAGGATTAACGTATGAGATTAAGCTTCCTCCCAAGGTTGAAAAAACCGGGGCTCAGTTGTTAAATCCTTATTTCACGGCTTCCGAAATTCACCTGGGTGTGGTGAATTATGAAAAAAAAGAACTTAACTATTTGATACGCACTTTTAATGATGCGTATGATCCGGTTTTAAACAGGTATGCTTTTTTAATTCAAGCTGAATCAGAAATTACTGATTTGGATTCAATGCTTAATAGTTTTCAAAAACCTTACAGGGATATTCAGCATTCCTATTTCAATAGTTATAAAAAATTCAGGTTGGAACTTTTAAAGCACATGACTTATACCAGCAAATCGGTAAGTATGTCAAAGTCGGCTTGCCTTGGTTACGAAATTCTTTATAATAACCCGGCATACATGGATCTGTTCAATCAGATATTTTATAAGTTTTTTAACTATTTATTACGGTCGAGGGAAAGTGATATAATTTCTCATAATATTAATACGCAACAGAGCATCACCAGCTTAAGGGAGACCGTAGGCAACACAGGTATGTTTTCAAATGATTCTCTTGTAGAATTGGTGATCCTTAAAGGTATTTATGATGAATTGTATTCCAACACATTTTCAAAGGAAGCTCTTCTAACCGTTTTGGATTCTTTGTTGCAGACAACAAATATTCCTGAAAACAGAAAAATTGCTGCGAATATCAAGTATAAAGTAACAAAGTTAATGAAAGGTTATACACCACCTGATTTTAAATTATTTACATTGGACAGTGTACAAATTGAACTTAATGATTTGAAAGGCAGGTATGTTTATCTGAATTTTTGTACTCCTTTAAATTATACCTGTTTGAATCATTTTGAAATGTTGAAAAGGTTATTTCAAAATTACCATGAGTATTTGAATATTGTTACGATACTAGTCTATGAAGATCCGGAAAAAGCAAGAAAATTTATCGAAGAAAAGGATTATGAATGGTTATTTCTTATTACTGATAATCGCAGTAAGATATTGAGAGAGTATGATGTTAAAGCCTTACCAACCTATTTTCTGCTTGATCCTGAAGGGAAAATGATCATGTCACCTGCATTAAGCCCAACCGAGAATTTTGAAGAATATTTGAAAAGGCTCCTGGCTGCTGAAGGTAAATAATCATCTCGATAAGCTTTCGTTCAATACATCCGCAATAGCTGGGAAGGTATTGTTAAAGACCATTTTAATATTGTTGGGATCAACCCATATAGCTTCTGTAATGTCCTCCTGTAATTGTGGTTTAAGATTATTACCTTCCGAACAAGCCATTTCAAACCAATACGTTTTTTTTAATACCACCTCAGAATCAAGTCTGTATGTATGATATGTTGGTTTCAGAGGGGATTTTATTTCAAGGTCCGGAATACCACACTCCTCACTTACCTCCCTTATAGCAGTTTCTTCAATATCTTCCCCTTTTTTTGCTTTTCCCTTAGGCAGGTCCCACTTTCCGCGACGTTTGATGATCAGGATATTCCCTTTTTGATTTCTTACCAGGCCACCAGCTGCCTTAATATACCGAAAACATTTTTTAAATTCTTCCCATAAGAAATTCAGATCAATATGAAAGATCACCAAACGGTTCATGGCAGTATGGAGTTCAAAAAATTGCAGGATTTCAGATAATTCCTTTCTGTTATTAAATTTATAGAATAAACCATAATTTTGTTCGAAATCCTTTGTGAAATTATCTGTTAATTTAACTATCCTGTCTTGAAAAAAAACTTTATACATTTGTTACATGGAAAAAGTTGGTGAAATTATAGGCAAAAACTTATTGCAAATTAATGCAATTAAATTAGAACCCGCAAATCCTTTTACATGGGCATCCGGGTGGAAATCACCCATTTATTGTGATAATCGCAAAACCCTTTCCTATCCTGAAATCAGAAATTATATTAGAGATCAAATGGTAAAGATCATTCGTGATCGATATCCTGATGTTGATGTAATTGCCGGAGTTGCTGCCGGTGCAATTGCACAAGGAGTATTGGTTGCCCAGGAGTTAGGTTTGCCCTTTGTTTATGTGAGATCAAGTCAGAAACAGCACGGTTTGGAGAATCTTGTTGAAGGAGTTGTCAAACCCGGTCAAAAAGTAGTTGTTATTGAGGATCTGATTTCTACTGGGAGTAGTAGTTTAAAAGCAGTTACTGCTTTAAGAAATACAGGCTGTGAGGTAAAAGGGCTGGTAGCCATCTTTACATACGGATTTTTAGTTGCTGCCGAAAATTTTAAAAAGGCTAATTGTGAGTGGATCACTCTAAGTAACTATAATATAATGATCGATATGGCCTATAAATCCGGCTTTATTAAAAAAACCGAAATTGAAGCATTAAAAAGCTGGAAGGAAGATCCTGGGAACTGGAACCCCGCAGGTTTTGGTGATTAATTTATCATTAGCCCCGCCTTTTAAGGCGGGGTTTGAAAAGAAACCAACGCCCCTCCCTCGAAATTTGGGGAATTTTATTTTCAAATTTATAAAATTCCCCAAATTTCGAGGGGAGATAAATAGGCTAACTTTGTTCCCCGCCCTAAAGGACGGGGCTATTGATATTTTTTTTAAT
>DAOVQI010000340.1 GCA_030628785.1 Bacteroidota bacterium | reverse complement strand
TTAATCACCAAAAGTTTATGAACTAAGCGAACTAAACGAAGTGATCTCACGAACAAAGTGAATAACCGATCTAACGTAAGTAATTAATCAGGCTAAACGACTCGGAGAGTCGTTCTACAGTATTGTTTGTGCATAAGGTTTTGTTATTGTATTAATACCCGCTAAGCGGATGATGTAGTTGTTCTTCTTTTAAGCCAAAATAAAGGAGCTAATACAAGAAGCAAGGCAGAAACCAGGAGCAGGGCTATACCGATTCCAAAAACATCAGCCAAAAGACCGATAAGCGGGGCAAGCAAGGCGGCATATACACTCTTAACCTGTGATTCGGTGGATAAGGCAGTCGCCAGGATATTTTCATTCAGAAGTTCTGTCACATAAGCAATGCCCATCGGTTTCCTGATGTTTTCAATAAGGTAAATACCAATAAAAATCATGATGGATAATACCGCCATCACCGAAATATCCTGTTTGTAAAAAATCCCGCTTAACACTCCAAACAACAAACCAACCAATAAACTTAAATTTAAAGGCCGGGTAAGTCCCTTGAATTTTTCCGAAATTTTTCCGGATTTCCGGGAAGCATAAGAGGTAAGAAAATAAATAATAAAATATACTCCCCCTATTACCATAGCCGATGTTTGTTCTCTGGTCCATACAAAATAAACCGGTAAAGCAAGAACAAATGTATTCAGGATCGGCTGAAGATAATCTTTTACAGCCCTGAAAAATCCGCTATAAACAGAGATATTTGAAATGGCTTTAAACAAACGGACATCTCTGAATGAATGAACCACTTCTTTCATCACTTTTCTGAAATTATCCTTCACCTTCCTGCCCTCAAATACCTGAATTTCTCCATCCAATTCTTTCGGATAAGTAATCATTAAGCCCAGGTCAAAAATATATGGGATCGTCGAAAAAAGGAAAATAAACCGGTAGCTACCCGAATAAAAAACGATAAACGCAGCTAATAGCGAAGAAATTGCCGAACCCATCTGCGACCAGGAACGTGTATGACCATAATAAAAAACCTTTTGATTACCCCAACCTTTAATTTTCAGGTATTCGAAGATCATGGCCTTGTGGGTTCCGGTGCGGAAAGCATCCCCAAAAGAGAAAAATAACATGGCAACAATAAAAAGCCAATAAACCATTGAAATATAAAAAATAAAAAAGGACAAAATATAAAATACAAAAGCAAAGATCATGGTTCTTCTCCTGCCCATAACATCGGCCAGAATCCCTGTAGGTATTTCCAAAACATTGCGGGTTATTTCACGGACAGTGATCAATGCTCCGATTTGCAGAAAACTCAGCCCCTTTTCTAAAAAAAACAGATAAAGAAACGGCTCAAAAAACCGGAGATTTTTTAAGAAACCGTATAAACAGAACTTATAGTATTGAAGATCTTTTTTATACAAGACGAATTTATCAATTAATTAATAACAATTAACTACTTACAAATCACACATCACGCTTTACCCTCTCCATGTATTCATTTTCATAGCTTATCAGCCTGGTATAAATCCCATAACACACCCATCCATCGGTAGCAGCATATCGTAACTGTCCGACACTTAATTTGTTATCATCCCAATTCGATATTTGTTGTGATTTTGATATCTTGATTTTCAGAACAATAGCCGCTAACTTTTTTAATCCATTGCTCTCAATACCAAATTTTTTCACATAATCCTGTAATTCAATAAAACCTGCGGGTTTAAATTTCTCATGTCTTCTTAATCCTTTCAGATCATCCCGGACAGCTATACCTGCTTTTATTATATCAGGATTGGACAGGATTTCTTGCAACGGACCGGGTAGTCCGATTTTATTAAGCCGGATCAAAAAGGCCATATCAGAAGTACAGAGCTGAAGAAGGGCAATTTGATTTACTTTTCCCTTTTTAAATGCAGGTTTTGTCTCTGTATCAAATCCAAATACTTGAATTTTATTCAACAAAGGAAGACATTCAAACAGAGAATCCAGGGCGTCAATAAGAAAAATTTGTCCCTCAAAATAAGTAAGGGGCAATTTGTTAATTTCATCCCAGCCGATAGTGTTGGAGAACATAGTCTGGTTTTTAACTTATGGAGTATAATTGAACAAATGCCTAAAATTTAAAATTCCTTTAGATTATATTTTTCCCCCATTTCATTTTAGGCATTTTAGCTCACTTTAGTCACTTTAGTCACTTTAGTCACTTTAGTTCACTTTAGCTCACTTTAGTCACTTTGGTTCACTTTAGTTCACTTTTAACTTCCTCTTCATTTTAGTCACTTCTTAACTCTTCCACGCAATTCTATCATCCTGCTGATAATAAATAGTATCATTATCAAACAGCCATTGGATTACCTTCAGGGTTTTATCTTCATCAAACTTTATCCTGTCCACTAATTGATCCAATAACAATGCCTCTTCACATAAGAGAGTTTTAATATTATCCATTATTGAATTAAATTCCTGTTTGCCAAGTTTCAGTTTGGATCCTTTTTTACATACATCACATTTCCCGCAGGGGTTTGAGTCTTTTTCTCCAAAATATGATAAAAGAACCTGACTGCGGCACAAATCCTGGTTTGATGCATAATCTATAACACTCTCAATCCGTGAGACAAAGCATTCTTTTCTTTTTTTATAATTTTCTTTAGAAATAAGAAGGGACTTTTGATCCAGCCTTTCCTCAGTAAAAATGATCAGTGGTGTTTTTTTCTGAGGAATATACCGGATGATCTTCATGTTGTTTAGTTTACTCAAATACTGGTAAACAATATCAATATGAACATTTGCATTTTGTGCCAGGGATCGTTCGTTTATACTCACGTACTCGGTAAAAATGCCTGTGTATGAACGCAATAACAGCTTAATGAACCCGTCAAATTTTACGTTGGCTACCTGGAATTTATACAAGTCGTCCCTGTCTAATAAAAAATGCACTTTGGAGGGATTGTTTATTTCCTCCGTTAATTCAAGGTAATCCTCCCGACCAAGGAACTTAAGGCTGTTATAAGCATTAACCAGATTAAATTTATACTTCGAAGAAAAATCGGCGATATTGAAATCAAAAACGCCATTTTTTCCGCTGCCGACCGGAATCTGAAAATAGTTACCCAGGGCTTCATAAACACGCTTAATTTGGTTGATTTCAGGAAAGTTAGATTTTACCTGTTGATCGAGTTTTTTTTCATCGGCCGAATTAAATAGCAAAACGGCATATGCTCTTTTCCCATCCCTTCCGGCCCGTCCTGCTTCCTGAAAATATGCTTCCAATGAATCGGGCAGATCAAAATGCACCACAAATCTGACATCCGCTTTATCAATACCCATTCCAAAGGCATTTGTAGCTACCATAACCCTTAATTTACTTCTTGTCCAGTCTGTTTGTTTTTGTGTTCGAATTTTATTGCTCAACCCTGCGTGATAATGCTCTGCAGATATTTGATTATTCTTTAAAAAATCCTTAATTTCCTTTGACTTTCTTCGCGTCCTCACATAAACAATTCCACTACCCTTAACATTACCGATGATTTTCAACAAATATTTCTGCTTATCTTCAACTTCCCGAACGATATAAACCAGATTTTTCCTTTCATAACTTGTTTTAAGCACATTTTTCTTCCTGAAAAGCAATTTTTCCTGAATATCTTCCACTACTTCAGGTGTTGCTGTAGCGGTAAGAGCCAGGAATGGAACATCAGGAAGAAGATCTCTCAGCTCTGCAATTTTAAGATAGGAAGGTCTGAAATCATATCCCCATTGTGAAATACAATGTGCTTCATCAATAGCTACCAGGTT
>DAOVQI010000296.1 GCA_030628785.1 Bacteroidota bacterium | reverse complement strand
TAGTTCCACATGTGCTTTTTTATCCCATCATCCCTACTGAAAACGCCAGCAGAAACTGCCTGCAATAACTCATTGTTTATTTTAACAACAGCATATTCCTGGAGTACACAAAATTACCCGCTTTTATCTGATATAGATAAATACCGGCATTTACAGGTTTTCCAAAGTCATTCCTGGCATCCCAGATTACGGACTTATAACCAGCATCCTGTGTCTGGTTCACCAATACTCTCACTTGCCTGCCGAGCATATCATAAATATTTATCTTCACATGGCTCTGCTCCGGCAGATTGTAGCTGATATTTGTTACCTGGTTGAAAGGATTTGGGTAGTTTTGATACAAGGCATATTTATTCGAAATTGACGCCTCATCATTAATATTCAATGCATCTGTGTTTGAACTACCCGGGGTTGGATTGGCTGATATCCATGTATCCGAAGCATCAGGATAACGACCGTACGATACATCTGTAATTTGTTCATCAAACGTCAAAGTATCCACTACCGTAATACCATCAGGCATATATAACCCAATTTGCTCACCCTCTGCTTTCAATTTAATTTCGACGTGAAGAACACCTTGTTCAGATTCCTTATCAGCCCAAAGAACCAAAAATCCTCCCGGTTGTATAGTTGTGGAATCCGGATTGTTATAAGGAATTTGCCATTTAGTTGTACTGGACAGATCATCAGTGATATAATACCCACCAATATCTACAGGGTCCGTCTCAAAATTATAGATCTCAATAAAGTCATCATAATCACCATGTTCATCCGTACAACAGGAATTATTGCTTGCCAGGAACTCATTGATCACAAGATCAGGAATGGTCCCGCCGTTACCCGGGATTTGTTCATTGATCCATGCCAGCCGGTGTAAAATCCATTCTTTCAAATAATTAATCTCATTTTCATACGTGCCTCCAACATAGGCATTAGGCCACACATACTGGTCTAAAATAGGCCAGCGCTGGAAATTTCTTATCTGAGCATTACCTATTTCGGTTACCATTGAGTCAATAGCATCCATAATATATTCTTCTAAAAATATATTCTCTTTTAGCGTATTCCATCGATTATTAAATACATCCCTGAAAACAGTGTCATCCCAGATCCTGTTCCACCAGAACGGAATAGGAAAACCACCGCCATCAGTTTTAATTTCCCAGCCTGCATAATCCCAGGCTCCGTCATAATTGGCATTACCAAAGGCAAGATTATAATCCCATACAGGTCCCATTTTTAAACGGTAATCCACTGTATCTATATCCTTGTACATATACGCGCTTAGACGATAAGCATCAACATTCTTGGATATTTCGCTAATCAGTGCTATGTCAACGAAAGAATACATATCTATATGTTGATAATATCCTTCTTGTGGATCATTGTAATCATTGCTGACCATCAGCGATTCAAAATCATATATATAGTCCTGTATATATTCCCTTTGTTCATCCGTAATTTTATCCGGTTTCGGATAGTGATACTGATAATATAGTGGATAAGGGCCAGGTTGAAATGGTGACTGCCAGCCGTCGTTGTTTTCCCCATCCCATTTATCCACTTTTACAATATAACCCCCTGTCAGGTCAATCCCGGAGGTTTCCTCCGGATCAAGTCTGGCAATATCCACTCTGTTATCATCCCTTTTAATCTTTTCCATAAGCACATACAGTCCTTTATAATCGCCATTAATAACCACTTCACAGAAACGTGTCCTGCTGGCATAACGTCCCTGTTTCCTGGCCAGGTCATAGGCGAGAACATTACGGATCAGGGATTTATCGCTGTAGGGAGCGTACAGTATCCAGTCATTCTCCACGGGCATGCCCAATAATGGCACATTCAGATTTTCTCCGGTACTGTCCCTTGTTTCGACAGCATACTGTTTCTTGGGAAACATTTGCGTGGAAGAGCCACGGATTTCGATGCCTATCAATCCATCGTAATGATTATAAGGACCAGATACGTTATTCATTTCGCCGGGGCCGTTATCGATAACTCCCAAGTGTGCTGTGATCTTATAATCATCCACGATGTTCTGCCCATCCGTATCAATGACCACGATGGGAAGGTGAGATGATTCAAAATTAACTGGAGGAAAGAACCAGTCAGGAGGAGTTCCAAAAAAAGTTGACGAGTCCGATATACTAAAAGACAGGAAAAAAATGCTGGAAAAATCCGAAGAGGTAATATTTACATTGTGAACCTGCAGTGCCAGAACATTCTGACCATTTACCAGAATTTCATCCAACATTGAAGAATTCACCACGAATATTTCCGGCAGACCGCCCGCATACATCCGGGCTTCATGGTCATAACCGGTACCCTGGTTATAGGGTACAAATGTTCCCGGATTACCTAAATTATCAGACCGGGCAATTTCAACCCCATTAAGATAAGCAATAAACCCATCATCATAATCAGCATGCAGTACCCCGAGGATCAATTTTGATTTGTCAACAATCTCAAATGACCTGCGGATATACAATGACATGGTTGTTCCTATGATCGTTGTATCATCTCCATCCCCATAACCTATACCACCATTGCCCTGTTTCCAGGATGAATCATCAAAAGGAATCATTTTCCAGTCCCCCGGAGGCTCAACATTGCCTTCAAAATAAGACCATAGATCACCCGCATAAATCGCTGTTTCCCAATGGGCCTGTGCAACAATACAATTCAAGGCGATAATAAAAAGGAATAAGGATTTCATTTATCCTTTTCTTTGTAATTAGTCTAACGGTTTCAATTCTTCAATCCGGAGTCTTGATTTTTCCTCTTAAATCTTTAATTTGGCCTCGTTTGGTTTTGCTGTCAAGGCGTTTGATCTGAGAACTTCTGGTCGGTTTAGTAGATCTTCGCTTTTTACGTGTAGCTAAAACGCTCTTTACGAGATCTTGTAGCCGGCCTAATGCTATATCTCTATTTTTTTTCTGACTTCGTTTCTGCTGAGCCTTGATGATAATCACCCCCTCCTTTGTAATACGTTTATCATTTAGCCTCAGGAGACGTTCCTTATACAAATCTGGTAGCGATGAGTTCTTTATATCGAAACGTAAGTGTACAGCAGTGGATGTTTTGTTAACATTTTGACCCCCCGCTCCCTGGGCACGAATAGCAGTAATTTCGATTTCCTTAGTCGGTATTATGACTCTTTTAGAAATTTGAAGCATTGTTTTTCCTGTTAATTTTTTAGATTGATTGTGCATCAAAAGTAAAAACGCATCCATATTTCTACTTTCTTTTTAAATTGTTTACTGCCGTATTCTGAGTCGTTGCTACCAAAGAAAAAAATTGGCCTGAGCAAAACTTCAAAATTTGTGTATGGCTTATAACTTAGTTGAGGAGAAAAAAGAAAACTTTTATCCGACAGATTAAAAATAGTGAATATTGAAATCGAAGAATACAGCCAGGAAAAGGGTTCAGGCTGAATTAGTTTCACATAGAGATAATCCTGCATTAACGTTTTTGAGCGAAAGGTAGTGGACATGTTCAATTTTGCTGCATTAATCAGTTTAGGGATATTGCTATCCAATGTGTTTTGCAAATGGCTTACGTATGAAGCAAACTCATTTTTTGACAGACCGCTGTTGTTGTGGTAATATTCAACAATGAGTGTTGTATTGAATCGATTAAGGTAACGCAGCCCCAGCAGAAAGGAAACACCGTCAATTTTTTGTTGGGAAACCAAATCATCAACAATAAGGTATTTGTTTTCTCCATGCGCATAACTAATCTCAGAATGAATTTCCACGTTTTCCCGCAAATTGGCTGAAAAGTCCACCCCAAACCGCTGAGGTTCATTCTTTCTAAAAGCTGCCATAAAATCAATATCAATGTTTTTCAGGAGGAAATAGAGCTTAAATGCAGCACCAATTTTATCCGCAAATGCAAACTTCTGATTAATCTCAGCTTCAGGCGGTAACAGGATAGCCCCGGCAGAAAAATTCTGTACTAAATTGGAAGTAAAACTCCTGTTATAATTAATATAAACTGATGTCTTCCCCGCCAAAGCCAGGTCGGGATTTTCGGGATCTTTTTCAGCATTAACATAGCCGGCGGGATTAAAAGCATATCCTTTGCCCCAGTTAAAGCGGTGCTTTCCAATGCTCATACTCAAACGTGGCGAAAGGTTTAAACTACCATATAATTCAAAAAAGGATGGCGAAAGAGGATCTTCTTTGGCATACTGGTAAAAGGTCTTAATAAAAAAGCCAACTTGCTTATGGCGATATTCACCGTTCAGGTAAAAATCAAGCCTGTTTTGAGAGAGAAAATCACTTTTTTCGGGAACATCATAGAACTGCAATCCGAAAAATGGGGACGATTTTCGGGTTTGCAGCATGCCCCATTTCGCATCGAGATTGCCATTAAATTCAATTTTAGCTTCTTCTTCTTCAGGAATGTCGAAATCATATTCTTGCGTAAACCCGCTTGTAAAGGCATGAGTAAAAAGCGCCACC
>DAOVQI010000304.1 GCA_030628785.1 Bacteroidota bacterium | reverse complement strand
TAGAATATTTGTTCATTTCGGCCAACGGAACTTTTGCAGATATTTTTTCAAATCCTTTTTCGCTTGACATACCCTGAACCATTCCCCGGCGTCCTTGGAGATCACTCATGACATCACCCATGCGGTCAGAGGGTACCAGGATCTCAACATCGTAAACAGGTTCCATAATTTTGGGCTTTGCATTTTTAAAGGCAATATTAAAAGCATTCCGGCCAGCTAGCTTAAAGGATATTTCATTCGAATCAACCGTATGCATTTTTCCGTCATATACGGCAACCCTGATGTCTCTGGCATATGAACCGGTTAACGGTCCGTCTTCCATTTTTTCCATTATGCCTTTCAAAATTGCAGGCATAAACCTGGTATCAATCGATCCTCCAACAATGCAATGATAAAACACCAGTTTACCACCCCATTCCAGGTCATTTTCTTCCTTTTTACGGACAGATACTTTTATCTCTTTACCATTTACTTTATAGAGCACAGGATCAGGCATTCCTTCGACATAGGGTTCAATAACCATGTGAACTTCTCCAAATTGACCGGCGCCGCCCGATTGTTTTTTATGACGGTAATCAGCCTGTGCAACTTTCGTTATGGTTTCCCTGTAGGGGATTTTTGGGGGAACGAACTGGATGTCCAATTTAAATACATTATCAAAATGCCACTTCAGAATATTAAGATGATGTTCGCCTTGTCCGTGCACGATAATTTGTTTCAGCTCTTTTGAGTATTCCACGATGATGGTAGAATCTTCTTCATGGATTCGCTGCAGAATCTCACCCATCTTTTCCTCATCCCCTTCACTGGTTGTTTTAATGGCTGCCCTGTATTTTGGATCAGGGAACACAATTTCATTATAAGTCCAGTTTTGACCAGGTAAATTTAAGGTATGATTGGTCTTGGTGCTCTTTAACTTAACGGTTGCTCCAATATCGCCGGCAACGAGTTTGCCTACCTTATTTCGTTTTTTTCCGGCAACAACGAACAATTGAGACAACCTTTCCTTTGTTCTGGTATTATTGTTGACCAGATCCATTCCTTCCGTTATTTCACCTCTAATTACTTTGAAAAAATTGATTTCACCAACATGCTCTTCAATGGATGTTTTAAATACAAATATTGAAGCCGGGCCTTTCGGATCGCATTTGATTTCTTTTCCTTCAGAATTTTTAAACCCCGGCATATCTGTTGCCATTGGCAGGGTGTTGATAAGGAATTCCATTAAACGGTTTACACCTATATTGTTTTTTGCTGAAACACAAAACAGAGGAAATATTCCTCTTTGGATAAGTCCGGCAGTTATTCCCTTCCTCATCTCATCTTCGTCAAGAGTGTCTTTTTCAAAGAACAGCTCCATTAATGCTTCGTCATTTTCAGCAGCCTTTTCTACCAGTTCATTATGGTATTCTTCCGCTTTAGCTTTCTGATCGTCGGGGATATCTGATATCTCAGGTTTCCCGCCATCAGCAGGAAAGGTATAAAGCTTCATTTTCAGGACATCGACAATGGCATTAAACCCATTCCCTTCATTAACAGGATACTGTACTACAACCACGTTATTACCAAATCGCTCTTTTGTTGTTTCAAGAGCTTTCTCGAAATGTGATTTTTCATGATCGAGAGAATTGACAACAAAAACAAGGGGTTTATTAGCCGCGTCAGTATGGCGAAAATGGATTTCCGTTCCAACCTCTACACCATTTTGTGCATTTATCAGCATTATTCCGGTATCAGCAACTTTTAAGGATGAAACCATTCCGCCTATAAAATCATCGAGACCTGGTGTATCCAGGATATTTATTTTTTTATCCTGATATTCAGTGTATAATACTGTGGAAAAAACCGAGCTTCCGGTTTCGTGCTCAATTTGATTGTAATCTGATACGGTGTTTTTTCTTTCCACTTCTCCCTTTCTGTCAATAATGCCTCCTTCGAAAAGCATAGCTTCTGCAAGGGTGGTTTTCCCCGATCCGGTATTTCCCAACAGTGTAATATTTCTGATCTGATCAGTCTGGTAAGTTTTCATGTTTTGTCAGTAAAATAAAGGTATTCAAACTGTTTTTTCCGGTGAATGAACCGGGTAATATTCAGCTTTTAATTTTGCGTTCCAAAAGTAATAATTTTTTATTGAGATTCAATTTGGATATTGTTTTTAAAAAAAAAAAGAATACCTTTGCGAACCGATTTGGAAAACTGATTTTAACGTAAAACCCTGTTTTTATGCCAACAATACAGCAATTAGTTAGAAAAGGAAGAAAAAAAATTGTTGACAAAAGTAAAGCTCCGGCATTGGATTCCTGCCCTCAAAAAAGAGGTGTATGTGTAAGGGTATATACCACTACACCCAAGAAGCCGAATTCAGCTATGAGAAAAGTTGCCAGAGTGAGGTTAACCAACGGCAAGGAGGTGAATACTTATATACCAGGAGAAGGACATAATCTGCAGGAACACTCAATAGTCCTCATCCGTGGTGGCAGGGTGAAAGACCTGCCCGGAGTCAGATATCATTTAATACGCGGAACACTTGATGCATCCGGCGTTGAGGAACGTACACAAAGACGTTCCAAGTATGGTACAAAGAAACCGAAATAATAAAGAACAGTTTACGATAATGAGAAAAGGCAGACCGAAAAAGAAAATTTTATTACCTGATCCGAAGTTTAATGATCCTTTGGTAACCAGGTTTATTAATAATTTAATGAGCAGGGGGAAGAAGAGTATTTCTTATAAAATATTTTACAACGCCCTCGATATTGTTGAGCAAAAGATGAAAGATTCGGAAAGCACTCCTCTGGAAATCTGGAAAAAAGCACTGGAAAATATTACTCCACAGGTTGAAGTAAAAAGCAGAAGAGTAGGAGGTGCAACGTTTCAGGTTCCGATGGAGGTAAGACCTGACAGGAAGATATCCATTAGTATGAAAAATCTTATTCAATTTGCCGGCAAAAGGAGCGGAAAATCTATGAGTGACAAACTGGCAGCTGAGATTATTGCTGCTTATAATACTGAAGGTGCAGCCTTCAAGAAGAAGGAAGATACACACAGAATGGCAGAAGCGAACAAAGCATTTGCTCATTTTAGGTTTTAATACAAAGGAATAAAAGCTGTTTTAACACCGGGCATGAACCAGAACCTAAAATATACCAGGAATATCGGCATTATGGCACATATTGATGCCGGTAAAACCACTACAACAGAAAGAATTCTGTTCTATTCCGGTATTACCCATCGTATGGGAGAGGTTCATGATGGCGCTGCTCAGATGGACTGGATGGTACAGGAACAGGAAAGGGGTATTACCATAACCTCCGCTGCAACAACAACTTTTTGGAACTTCAATGGACAGGGTTATAAAATTAATATTATCGATACTCCCGGGCATGTTGATTTTACAGTTGAAGTTGAGCGTTCCTTACGGGTACTTGATGGGGCCGTTGCATTGTTTTGTGCAGTAGGCGGAGTGGAACCCCAATCGGAGACTGTATGGAGACAGGCTGATAAATACAAAGTTCCCAGAATAGCTTTTGTAAATAAAATGGATCGGACAGGCTCCGATTTTTTTAATGTTGTAAATCAAATCCGGGATAAACTATTTGCAAACCCGGTTCCGGTTCAAATACCTATTGGTTCTGAAGAATCATTTCAGGGTGTTATAGATCTCATTGAAAACAAGGCTGTTGTTTGGCAAGATGACGAAACACTTGGAATACGTTATGAATTGATTGATGTACCGGATGAATTTAAAGATGAGACTAAAGAGTGGAGGGGAAAGTTAATTGAAGCAGTAGCTGAAGTGGATGAATCGCTTTTTGAAAGATATTTTAAAGATCCTGACTCCATTACAAATGATGAAATAATCGAAGCCATTCGGAAATCAACTCTTGACCTGACCATTGTTCCGGTTTTATGTGGTGCTGCCTTTAAAAATAAAGGTGTTCAGCGATTATTGGATGCCATTGTTGCTTTTCTACCCAGCCCTCTTGATATCGGTCCGGTTCAAGGGGTTAATCCCAGAAATAATCAGCAAGTTCAAAGAAACCCCGATCCGAATGAACCCTTAACGGCTCTTGCTTTTAAAATAGCAACCGATCCCTTTGTCGGCAAATTGGCATTCCTGAGGATTTATTCGGGTTATATTCAATCGGGATCGAGTATTTTCAATACCAGAACAAATAAAAAAGAAAGGATATCCCGGCTATATGAAATGCACGCTAATAAACAAAATCCCAAAGACCGGATAGAAGCTGGTGATATCTGTGCCATTGTTGGATTTAAAGATATTCAGACCGG